>JAFYXI010000045.1 GCA_017546245.1 Clostridia bacterium
ACAAGCAACGTCAGGAGCTTGAAAAAGAAATTAAAGAAAGACGTAACGAAATTACACGTCAGGAACGCAGAATCCAGCAGAAAGAAGAAACTCTGGATAAAAAGAACGAGGCAATCGAGCAAAAGGATGAAAGCCTTAATCTTAAAGAAAAAGAACTTGATGCAGCAAAAATTGAAATTGAAGAAATTAAGCAGAAGGAACTTGAGGTGCTTCAGAAGATTTCAGGCTTAAGTGTTGAGGACGCAAAACAGTTCCTCTTAAAAAGCTTAGAAAGTGAAGTACGCCACGAAGCTGCAATGATGGTAAAAGACATAGAGACACAGGCAAAAGAAGAAGCAGACAAAAAAGCAAAAGACATCATCGCAGGTGCAATTCAAAAATGTGCGGCAGACCACGTTGCAGAAACTACCGTTTCTGTTGTTAACCTGCCAAGCGATGAAATGAAGGGAAGAATTATCGGTCGTGAGGGTCGAAATATCCGCACACTCGAAACTCTTACCGGAATTGACCTTATTATTGACGATACTCCGGAGGCAGTTATTCTGTCAGGATTTGACCCCGTGCGCCGTGAAATCGCACGTGTTTCGCTTGAAAAGCTTATTGTTGACGGACGTATTCATCCGGCACGCATTGAAGAAATGTACGAAAAAGCTAAAAAAGAAGTTGAAACCGAAATTAAGCAAGAGGGTGAAAATGCAACCTTCGAAACAGGTGTACACGGACTTCATCCTGAAATTATCAAGCTTTTAGGTAAGCTCAAATTCAGAACAAGTTATGGTCAGAATGTTCTTAAGCATTCAATCGAGGTTTCGCACCTTTCCGGCTTAATCGCAGGGGAGCTTGGCGCAGATATTACCTTAGCAAAACGCGCAGGTTTACTCCACGACCTCGGAAAAGCGGCAGACCACGAGATGGAAGGCTCGCACGTTATGATTGGTGCAGAGCTTGCTAAAAAATATAAAGAGGGCAAAGAAGTTATCCATGCAATCATGGCTCACCATGGCGATGTTGAAGCAACAACCTTAGTTGCAGCAATCGTTCAGGCGGCTGATGCTATTTCTGCAGCTCGTCCGGGTGCGCGCCGTGAAAATATCGAAAACTACATCAAGCGTTTAGAAAAGCTTGAGGAAATTGCAAACTCATTTGACGGAGTTGAAAAATCCTTTGCTATTCAGGCTGGTAGAGAAATTCGTATTATGGTTCGTCCTGAAGATATTAAAGACGAAGGCATCACAATGATTGCACGCGATATTGTTAAGAAGATAGAAAGCGAAATGGAATATCCGGGTCAGATTAAGGTTAATGTGATTCGTGAAACCAGAGCTATCGACTACGCAAAATAATAATTAAGGCTGTATCGCAAAAACAAAATGCGGTACAGCCGTGTTTTTTGCAAATTTTACGAAAGGACGGAAACGCATAATGCAGATGGAAAAATCGTGCGGAGCGATAATTTTGCGCCGTGAAAACGACCGTTGGAAAACTCTGCTGGTTCAAAACCGTAACGGCGGTCACTGGGCATTTCCTAAAGGTCACGTTGAAGAGGGCGAAACCGAAAAGCAAACCGCCATTCGTGAAGTGCGTGAAGAAACCGGACTTGTTATAGAAATAAATACCGATTTTAAAATGACAACTCAATATTCTCCTAAAAAAGGAGTCTTAAAGGATGTTATATATTTTCTTTCGGTAGTAAACACCGAAGAAACGCAGCGTCAGATTGAAGAAATTGATGCAATAAAATGGTTTTCGCTGCCGCGTGCCGTAACAAAGGTTACATTTAAGCGCGACCGCGAAATATTGGCGGCTGCTGCAGAATATGCAAAGCTGTACCTGAAATAAAAACTCGCCATATGGCGAGTTTTTTATTTCATTAACCTTTCAATCTTACAACAAAATTCCTCCGCCGCTTCTATGGCAAACTGCGCATTTTTATTTTCTGAAACTATGCGTATTTTCTGCGCAGATATATCAGGAATGACCAAAACCCTGCCGTCTTTTGTGCGCAGGCTTATACCGCCGTCCGCCTCAAATTGGGCAGATTGTCCGCTTTCGAACAATTTACGCATTGCCTCGCCCTTTTTACTGTCGGGGCAGTCAATGCTGCGGCATATTTTATATATTTTCGGAATTACAGATAAAACCTCAGAAAGAGCACAGTCGTTAAGATAAAGAAATTCGCAAATTCTTACAACTGCACGCACGGGGTCGCAGCACAAGGCATATTCCAGCCTCGATGCAGGCGCATTCTGCGCCAGAAGATGCGCCTCTATTTTATTTTCTTTTATTCTTACAATACTGCACCCTAAGGCTTTTGCTATGCTGTCTGCCGCCTCTGAAATATCGGTGGGAACATAAATTGCCGTGCCTTTTACTGCCGAGCCGCAAATTAAAGCTACTAATGCCCAATATGTGTCTTTGTCCGGCTCATTTAAGCTGTCGTCGGTCAATGCACAGCTGCCGTCCTGCTCTATGGTGATGGCAAAATCAAGATTGTTGTTTTTTATCATGTCAGATAACAGCGAAGACTTGTTGGTAAACAAAAATTTAATCCCTAAAAGGCTTCCCAGTTTTTTAAAGGTTTCGCACAATGCATCAGAATCTGTGCAGATTCCGACAGAAAAGTTAAGCCGTCTGTAACTCGTATAGGCAACAACATCTTTTAAATAATAGTCCGAAATATCATTTACATTCACGGGCATTTGCGTTTTTTCGGGCAGAACATAGCAATTTTCTTCACTTTTTAAAGTGTCAGATACTTCTTTTAATATACTTTTTGAAATCGGCGCACCTGCTGAGCCTAAAAGCTCAATTAAAATAATATCCTTTTGAACGGATATATTGACTGCTCCGCCTGCGTGCAAATGCCTTACTGCAAATTTTGCTGCACCACGGTCGTTAATACCGCACAGATTATACACCCTTGAACCTGCGGCAATCAGTCCTGAGAGCATAGCAAATTTTAAACTCATATACTCAGGAATATCAGGAAAGTTTAACACTACCGCATAATTTTTATCCAGAGCCGATGCAAATGCGGCACATAGTTTTGCAGAAAAATCGGGTGTAATATCCTTATGCATCTGGCCTGTAATTTTGTTACCGTTAAGTCTGTCAGAAATAATTTTTTGCTTGTTAAAAACAGGATTCTGAGTAGCTATAATGCTGTCGTGCAGACGGGTGTTGTTATCAATTTTACTGCCCGGCCATATTATGCAGTCCTTTAACGAAACATTATCGCCAACTGTGCATTCATCGCCCAACACACAGTAAGGCAGAATTTCGGCAGATGTGCTTATTTTGCAGTTTTTGCCTATTAATATTCCGCTTTTTAGGGTATTTTCGTCTATATCAAGATTAATTTTTCGCTCAAAAATATCTCTGTGACACTTGCGATATGCCTGCGCAGAGCCTATGTCACACCAGTATCCGTCAGATTTAAAGCCATAAACCGACAATCCGCTGTTTAGCATTTGCACCAATAAATCCTTAGATAAATCATAAGGGCAAAACGGCGGAATCAAAGATAATATTTTAGGCTCAATAATGTAAATCCCCGTGCTTATCATATCTGTGCAAACCTCGTCCCAGTCAGGATTTTCGCACATATGCATAATACGGTTATCCTCAGCGGTAACAACCGCAGAATATTCTGTGGGATTTTCAGAAGCCGTAAGCACGATTGTGGCATCTGCTCTGTTTTGCCTGTGAAAGCTAAGGGCGCGACTTAAATCAATATTGGTTATAACATCGCCGCTTATAACAAAAAAGGTGTCGCAAATAAGGCTTTCGGCTGACTTTATACTGCCGGCCGTGCCAAGCGGCTCGTTTTCAATAAGGTATTTTATGTTAACACCGAAATTTTTGCCATCGCCAAAATATGCTCTTATATCTTCGCTTTTGTAGTATAAGGTTATTAAAATATCGCAAATTCCGTGCTTTTTTAAAAGCTCAATCGTGTGGCAAAGCAAGGGCTTGTTCATTACGGGAAGCATCGGCTTGGGTACGCTGCTTGATAAAGGTCTTATGCCCTTGCCCTCGCCGCCTGCTAAAATAATTGCCTGCATATTTATCTTCCTTTCTTTAAAATCAGTTTTATTATTTAGTGTAAATAAATTTTGAAAAAATATGCAGTTTTGGATTTTTCGTTGTTTTTTATTTTTGTTTGATGTATAATCAATGTATAGCGATTTTAAACAAAGCTTGTCAAAAAGGAGCACAAACTATGAAAATTTACACAAAAGGCGGAGATTTTGGCACTACCACTCTTTGCGGCGGCGAGCAGGTATCAAAAACCGATGAACGAATAGAGCTTTTAGGCACGATTGATGAGGTAAACAGCCATTTAGGATTGGCAAAGGCGATGGCGGCAGATAGCTTAAAAGAAATTATTTCTTGTCTGCAGCGCACGTTAATGACGGTTATGGCAGGGTTTTATGACGCTAAAAATCCGGAATTTTTTATAAAAGACGAGCAGATTCAGGCTTTAGAATCAGAAATAGACAAACTGGAATCCTCGTTTGAGCGCAAAAAAGGCTTCGTTCTTTACGGAGCGAACGAATTATCTGCAAGGCTGGATGTTGCACGCGCCGTTTTGCGCCGTGCCGAGCGTGATTTTTGCAGAGTATCGCAAAAATGCGAAACAGATAAAAATGCACAGGCTTATATAAACCGCTTGTCCGACTATCTTTATATATTGGCTCGCGCGAGCGAATAAAATAGCAGAAAACTGATTTTTATAATATCGAAATTTGATGAAAAACTTGATATAATTAATACTTGTACGCAATAATATTTTTAATTCCGGAGGAATCGGTATGAAAAAATTTCTTTTAATTTTACTTTTGATGATATATGTTTTTGTCAGCATATTTGCAATAAGCACATATGCGGCAAATAATACGTGCGGAGCAAATTTAACGTGGTCGCTTACAGACGGAGTTCTTACAATAAGCGGCGAAGGCGAAATGGCAAACTACACGGCAAGAGGATCTGCACCGTGGAATTCAAGCTATGTTGAAAAAATAGTAATTAATGATGGCGTTACAAGTATAGGCGATTATGCATTTGCACATTGCGTAAATCTTACCGAAATTGTTTTCGGCAGCACGGTTGCTTCTATTGGCACGAAAGCATTTTTTGATTGCTATACTATGGAAGCGATAACGATTCCTAAAAATATTAAAACTATAGGTAATAATGCTTTTGATTGCTGTTATGCTCTTAAAAAAGTGACGATAGAAAACGGCGTAACCACCATAGGAGCATATGCTTTTCAAAACTGTACCGGACTTACGGATATAACTATTCCTAAAAGCGTCGGCGCGGTCAGTGCTTTTTCGTTCTTCTGTTGCGAAAGCTTAAAAAATGTAGTAATAAATAATGGGGCAAGCTCGATTGATAATTCTGCTTTTTATGATTGTAAATCACTTGAAAGCATAACTATACCTTCTAGTGTGACGAAAATTGATTACTATGCATTTTATAATTGCAGAAATCTGAAAAATGTTTATTATATCGGAACAGAAAGCTCATGGAACGAGATAGCAATTAAATCTTACAATACAAATCTTTTAAACGCAACAATACATTTTCAGGATTTGGCTGAATCGGGCATAAGCATCGACCTTGCTGAAAACATAATAACGATAAATACACCAAATGCCGCCTTAAGTGCAATCATTCCGGTTGTTATGTATAATAATACTGATGGTGTGATTGATATAAAATATGTTCCGATCGCACTTAATGCAGGTAAAAATGAGATTGCAAGCCCGTATGACAATTATCAGAACGCAGATGCAATCAAGATTATGGTTTGGGAAAGCTTAGAAAGTCTGAAACCGATAATGAACTATTCAGAAATACCAATAATAAATTAATAAAAAATTCTCCTTTAAAGGAGAATTTTTTATTATTAAAAACCGCTATTTTGCTTTACTTTATAAGCGCAATGTGATAAAATAACCATATATGTATATAAAATTTTTGCTTGTATAGATTGTTTAATTGCTTTAGGAGGTTTATTATGGCTAGAAATTCAAAAAAGAATGGCAAGGGTAACAAGTTTTTACTTGGATTGGGTATAGTTGTACTGTTAATAGCATTGTTTTTTGCATCTTTTTGGATTACAACATTGTCGCTGCGCTCAAACAGCGAGCCTGATGCAATAACAGAAAGCACAGATGCACCGACAGCTGTTGCTACGGCATCACCTGATGTTAACTACAAAAAAATGTCTAAAAAAGAATTAATAGAGATAATTGAAAAGAAAGAAGACAGAATAAAAGAGCTTGAAGAGGCTTTGGGTCTTAATTCGTTATCTACTCAAGCTCCTATTAACGAGCTTGGTTCTTCTTCGTCAGAAAGCAACACAGCGCCAACGGCAAAACCGACAGCGGAACCTGCAACAAAAACAGCAGAACCGACCAAAACAAGTGCTCCTAAGCCGACGGCAACTCAAAAGCCTGCAGCACCTAAGCCTGTTGCAACACAAAAACCGGCAGCTACCCCTGCGCCGACGCCTAAGCCGACACAGGCACCTGCGCCGGCAACAAAAGCACCGTCAATTAAACCGATGGCTCCGGCAGCAGACAGCGAGTAATGCTATGGAAAAAATAACGAATAACGAAAAAGAAACACTTGGCTTTGCCAAAGAATTTGCGGCAACCTTATCATCCGGCGACGTTATCTGTCTTTCGGGTGACTTGGGGGTAGGAAAAACCGTATTTACCAAGGGCATATGCGAATATTTTAAGGTCAGCGATATAGTAAACAGTCCTACCTTTACGATAGTTAATGAATACAGCGCAGATAGCGGCGAAACGATTTATCATTTTGATATGTACCGCATAGATGACGAAGACGAGCTTATAGAAATCGGTTTTGACGATTATTTAAATTCAGGCGCTCTGTGTCTTATAGAATGGCCCGAAAAGGTTCCGTCTTATATCCCCAAAAACAGTTTAAAGGTCAGCATTTTAAGAGATAATTCATCAGATGATGCAAGAATCATTAAAGTAGAAAGGTTTTAAAAATATGCTTTTACTGGGAATCGACACCTCCTCGCAGGCTGCAACCGCGGCTCTTTCAAAGGATGGAGCGATAATATGTGAGTATACACTTAATCAGAAAAAAACGCACTCGGCACAGCTTCTTCCTATGATAGAGCAAATGCTTAAAGCCTCGGGTTATGAGTTTTCTGATATTGATGCATTTGCATGCGGCGTGGGCCCCGGCTCTTTTACCGGTGTGCGCATAGGCGTAACCACCGTTAAAGGCTTCGCTCAGGCGCTTAATAAGCCGGTAATAGCGGCTGACAGCTTAGAAATCTTGGCTTTTGGCTGCACTCCGTTTGACGGAATGATTGTATCGGCAGTTTTTGCAAGGGTTGACGAGGTATTTTGTGCTGCATATGAGCATAACGAAAGTGGGTTAATAACCAAAATTGCACCGAGTGTTATGACAATAGGCGAGCTTTTAGAAATATTGCCCGATACAAAATGTCTTTTTGTCGGTGACGGAGCAGTTATGCATAAAGGTTTAATTAAAGAAAAAATGGGCGAAAAGGCATATTTTGCAGGTGAGCGCCAGAATATTATTTCTGCGGCAAATCTTGCGCTTTTATGCGATAGCCGCACAGAAAGCGGTTTTAAACGCTATGATGAAATATCACCGCTTTATTTGCGCGTATCGCAGGCGGAACGAGAATATGAAGAAAAACATAAAGGAGAAGAACAATGATTGTAATTGGTTGCGACCACGGCGGCTTTGAGCTTAAGCAAGAGCTTATTAAGTATTTAGAATCAATCGGTAAAGAGGTAAAGGATTGCGGTACATACGACACCCAGTCTGTTGACTATCCTGATATTGCAGAAAAAACCTGCAAAGAATATTTAAAGGGCGGCTATGAATTTGGAATATTGATTTGCGGTACAGGCATTGGTATATCAATGGCTGCAAATAAAATAGACGGCATTCGTTGTGCTTTGGTTTCAAACGAATATTCTGCCCGGATGACAAAGTGTCACAACAATGCAAATATGCTTGCGTTCGGCGGCAGAGTAATAGGCATAGAGCTTGCTGCTTCTATATTAAAGGCTTATATGAATGCGGAGTTTGAGGGCGGCAGACACGAAAACCGTGTCAACAAGGTAATGGCTCTCGAACAGGGAAAGTAAAAAAGTTCAGACCGCACAACAGCACACATAAGCAAAACTTTAAAGAAAGGGTAATAAATATGAAAAATATAATTGAAATTACACATCCGCTGGTACAGCACAAAATAACAATGCTGCGTGACAGCCAGACAAGCATAAAAGAATTTCGTGAACTGGTAAAAGAAATTTCTACTTTAATGTGGTACGAGGTAACACGAGACCTGCCGCTTAAAGAAATTACAGTTGAAACACCGATAGCAACGGCACAGTCTAAGGTTATGAGCGGAATTAAGCTTGCTTTAGTTCCCATTTTGCGTTCGGGTCTTGCTATGGCAGAGGGTATTGAAAGCATTATGCCGTCAATAAAAATCGGTCATATAGGACTTTACCGCGAGGCAGAAACACTTATGCCAAAGGATTATTACTGCAAATTGCCGACCGACATCGAAACCTCAGAGGCGATTATTTTAGAGCCGATGCTTGCAACCGGCGGTTCTGCTTGTGCAGCTATCGAACTTTTAATTAAAAGAAACGTAAAAGATATAAAAATAATGAGCCTTATTGCTGCTCCCGAGGGTGTTAAACTCATTGAAGAAAAATATCCTGATGTAAAAATTTACGTATGTTCTGTTGATAAAGGCTTAAACGAAGACGGATTTATAGTACCAGGCTTTGGTGATGCCGGCGACAGAATGTTCGGCACAAAATAAAAAATCCCCATCTGTCTTAGGGCGACAGAAAAATAAGCAACAAAGAGAGGGAATTTTATGGAAAGAAGAGACAAAATAAACTATTATTTAGACATTGCTCAAACTGTGGCAGGCAGAGGCACTTGTCTGCGCCGTAACTATGGTGCGATTTTGGTTAAAAACGACGAGATTATTTCAACCGGTTACACCGGTGCTCCGCGTGGCAGAAAAAACTGTATTGATTTGGGTTTTTGCCGACGTGAAAAGCTTAATATTCCGCGTGGACAGCGTTACGAGCTGTGCCGTTCGGTGCATTCTGAGGCAAACTGCATTATAAGTGCAGCACGCCGTGATATGATCGGTGCAACAATGTATATGGTCGGCATAGATGCAAAAACCGGTGAAATTGTCGAAAATGCCACAAGCTGTGCAATGTGCAAACGAATGATTATAAATGCAGGCATTAAAGACATTGTAGTTCGTGATACCCCTAACGAATACAGAGTAATAAAGGTTGCCAACTGGGTTGAAAATGATGATTCATTGTCAGATGAGTTAGGTTATTAAGATTTAATAAAGGAGCTGTAGCAAAATGAAATTCATTTTGCTACAGCTCCTTTGGGCTGGAAGGAAAATAGCGCAGATTGGACAAACTGAACCCGTAGGGGGTCACCCGAAGGCGTACGTGGGTACGTCGAGAGGTGAAGTTTGTTCAAAACACAAGGCATTATAAAAAAGGAATTCGTTAAATAACGAATTCCTACATTAAGTTTTAACTTAGTCAATTGCATTAAAGGGCTTAGTTATGCGATTTGTTTGCCTTGTGTGGTATGCGCATTTTGCTACAGCCCCTTATTATTTATTTAGACAGTACCGAATTATATCCGCCGTTGCCGTATAACAAGCAACGGTTAACTCTTGAGATGGTTGCTGTGGATGCGCCTGTTTTATCGACAATATCCTGAAAGGTTTTGCCCTCTTTTAGAAATTTTGCAACGCACAGGCGCTGAACCATCGAGTCGATTTCTTTGTGTGTACACAAATCTTCAAGAAAACGGGCGCATTCGTCTGCGTTTTCTAAAGATAATATTGCATTTATTAATTCAGATATATCGTTTTTGTCTGAACGCTTCATACGCCGCTCCTTTTTTAAATTTGTTTATTCAAACATTTTTGATAAAAATGCCTTTGTTCTTTCGTTTTTAGGATTATCAATTACTTCTTCGGGAGTTCCCATTTCGGCAACGATACCCTCTGACATAAAGATTATTTTATCGCTTACCGCCTTTGCAAAATCAATTTCGTGAGTTACGATAACCATTGTTATTTTTTCTGCTGCAAGCTGTTTTATAACCTTTAAAATTTCGCCCGTAAGCTCGGGGTCGAGCGCAGATGTAGGCTCGTCAAAGAATAAAACGCGCGGACGAAGAGCAAGCGCTCTTGCAATAGAAACTCTCTGCTTTTGACCGCCCGAAAGCTGACAAGGATAGCTTTCTAACTTATCTGACAATCCTACACGGGCTAAAATTGCCTCGGCATTTTTGCGGATTTCATCTGTAATTTCTTTTTTATTCTCTTTAAAATCAGGTCGCTCTTTTGCTAAAAGCGTCGGAGCGAGCATTACGTTGTCTAAAACATTATATTGCGGAAAAAGGTTAAAATCCTGAAAAACCAAACCAAAGTTAAGCTGTTTTGCTCTTATTTCTTTTGCCGATGCCTTATTGTCGCTGTCACCGTCAAAAAGAACTTCGCCGTCTAACAGAATTTTGCCTGTGTCTGCTCTTTCTAAAAAATTTATGCATCTTAAAAGAGTAGTTTTTCCGCTGCCCGATGAACCGATGACCGAGATAACCTCGCCCTCGTCCATCGAAAAATTGACACCTTTTAAAACCTCGGTTTTGCCAAAGCTTTTATAAAGGTCCTGTACTTCTAATATTCTCACGTTTGCACCTCTTTACTCAAAGTAATCAAGCTTTTTCTCTATGCTGCTGAACATAATGGTTAAAAGACCGTTAAACACAAGGAAGTAAAGACCGGTTGAGAAAAGAGGCCAGATTAATCCCTGCTTTGTGAATCTTTCGGCACACATAATAATTTCGGCAACACTTATTACTCTTGCCAAAGAGGTATCTTTAACAAGGGTTATAACCTCGTTGCTTATGGGTGCAACAATACGTTTTACAACCTGAAATAAAACTACTTTGAAAAATGCCTGTGCCTTGGTCATACCCAGAACCTGACAAGCCTCGTACTGACCTTTTGAAATAGAGTCGATACCGCCCCTGAAAATTTCGGAAAAATATGCGGCATAGTTTATAACAAAAGCTATCAGCGCTGCCGTCATTCGCGAACGGATTGGAATATCGAACAGAATTCCGGGAGCATACATAACAACAAAAAGCTGGAGCATCAGAGGCGTACCTCTGATGATCCAGACAAATGTTCTTGTAAGCCACCTTATCGGTTTAAATTTCATTCTTGAACCGAAAGAAATTATTAAACCCAAAGGCAAAGACATAAGCAAAGTAAGCACAAATATTATAAAGTTTGTATAAAATCCTTCGAAAAGCGACATTATAATCGCCTGAGTATTATTCATGCTTTAACCATACTTTCTGACTTATTTTTTATTATTTAGATACCATTACCTGTTTGTTCTGCATATAAGGAACAGAAATGCTCATATTAGCAAGTCTTTCTTCGGTAATTGTCATACCGTTCCAGATACAGTCGATGTTCTTAGATTCGAGCTCAACTTCTTTTGCATCCCAGTTGATTTCAACAAACTTAGCTTTAACACCGAGTTTTTCGCAAACTGCTTTTGCAAATTCTGTTTCAAAACCGATAAGCTCGTTGTTATCATCATAGTAGTTCATAGGAGCAAAAAGTGTTATACCGATAACCAGTTCGCCTTTTTCTTTTATGTAAGCTAAGTCACCTTCAATAACTTCGCCCTCGTTTGCTTTGCCGTCTTTGATTAAAAGAGCATCGAGCTTGTAGTCTTTACCGATTTTATCCATTGTGCCGTCTGCGGCTAATGCTGCAATTGCTTCGTTTACAGCAGCTGTCAGATCACTGCCTTTTCTGAATGCGATACCGTATTCTTCAGGGCTGAAATCTTTACCCTCAACAACTTTTAAATCAGCATAGTCTGTGCCTTCGCCGATTGAGCCGATAGATGTTACATAGTCAACAATTGCGATGTCTGCTGTGCCTGCTGAAACTTCCATAAGAGCTTTTGCCATTGAATCAACAGGAGTGAAGTTAGATTCTTTAAAGAAATCTTCAGATGTTGCAAGCTCTTCACCTGCTGAACCTGCTTCTGCAACGATGTTTGCTTTAGCAACCGACTGAGCATAGTCTGCTGCTTTGTCTGCTGTATTGGCGCATCCTGCGAAAACGCCTGCAATCATTAAAATTGACATGGTAAGTGCTAATAATTTTTTCATAACGAAAAACCTCCGTAAAATTTTATTGTGTTACTATATTAACACTTTAGCACACTAAAGTCAAGGGGTTTTTGAAATAAATTTTGGTTTATATAGGGATGTAGAAAAAAGCGCAGACCACGCAAAGCAAATAATAAAGTAAATAGTGAAGTATAGCAAATCTATTAGTTAAAACTGTATGTAGAAATTTGCAAGCAAATTTCTTTTTAATAATGCTTTGCGTTACGAACAAACGTCACCTCTCAGCGTACACAAGTACGCTTTCGGGTAACCCCTTCGGGTTCCGTTTGTCCATTCTGCATCTTTTTTCGTCCATCCTTTGTAGATTCAAAGATATTTACGTAGTGCAAACGGTAAAAACCTACCGTCTGTACGTAATGCTTAAAAATTATATTGTTTCCCGTCTTTTACTAAGTGGTAACGGTTCCAAGGCAGAGCCTTGTGTCGCTTCACGATGGCTTCGCCCCTGCATTACGAACTCTAAAGCTCGCACTTCGCCTTTGGCTCGCGCTTGCTAAGAGTTCAGTATTAAGGGGGTTAAAGGGGGGGGAAAATTCGAAATCCCCCCTTTGTTTTGCTTCTTTTGCAATTAAAAGAAGGCCCGTCCGGCAGGACTTAGTAACTTTTATTTTTGCATTTTCGTAAATTCAGAAAAATTATGATGCAACTCTAAACCAAAATTTACTTTATTTCTTTTGACACAAACATTACATTACAACCACAAAAATAAAAATGGAATAATTTGGAAAAAATACTGGACAAATATTAATATTTGTGTTATACTTGTAATTGCCAAACGAATTTAATAATTAATTCTTTAAAGTACGTGTGTATTTTACCATAGGTAAAAATACATGCTCTTTTTCGCACACTTACTTTAAAGATGTTCGAAATTCGTTTGGCTACGATGAGCTATGTATTTTTCGTGCGTGGCTTCATCGAAGTCACGCATTTTTTAATTTAAGGAGGAAAAAGGAATGGAAGAAACAAATTACAAAGAGCTTTATTATGCTTTATCTCAAGCCGTTGCAGACACAATTGAAAAGCTTACAGAAAAACAAGTTGAGCTCGAAGAAATGTATATCAGTCAGAATAACGTGGAATAGGAGCGTGGTTTTGACTGCGCACCTTTTTTGTTTTTACATATAAATTGGTGCGCAACGTAAATTCGATAGTCGCTAAACCAATTGATAAGCAAACAGGCTGAAGCATTTTGCTTCAGCCTGTTTGCGTCTTATTTACAATATTTTTCTACATAGTTATCAATAGAATTTCGTATAATTTCAATCGCCGCATCAGGACCTTTTACTTCGTTTACGGCAGTTTCTTTGCCCTCTAGTGCCTTATAAACCGAGAAAAAGTGACTCATTTCATCGAAAATATGCTGCGGCAGCTCATCAATGCTTTTATATTTCTGATACGTCGGGTCGTTATAAGGAATAGCAATGATTTTTTCGTCATTTCTGCCGTTGTCAATCATTGAAATAACGCCGATGGGATAGCTGCGCACCAGGGTCATAGGTTCAATTTCTTCTGAACATAAAAGCAAAACGTCAAGCGGGTCATAGTCGTCCGCATATGTACGCGGAATAAAGCCGTAGTTTGCCGGATAGTGCGTAGATGTGTATAAAATACGGTCTAAAATAAGCATTCCTGTTTCTTTGTCAAGCTCATATTTTTTCTTGCTGCCCTTCGAGATTTCTATTACAGTAATAAAATCAGTAGGGGTAATTCTTTTTGGACATATATCGTGCCAGATGTTACTCATAAACAGTATCCTTTCGATTGGGTATTTTCTCTCTCGTAAAAAACACATTTATCTTTGCTGTTTTTAATTAAACCATTTTGTCAAACTTGCCGCCTGCAAGCAGATGAAAATGCAAATGAAATACTGTCTGACCTGCATTTTCGCCGCAGTTGTTTACAATACGGAAACCATCGTCGGCAAATCCCTCTTGTCTTGCAATTTTCTGTGCAGTTAAAATGATGTGGCCAACTAATTCTTTATGCGTCTCTTCTAATGCATTTGCGCCTGCGATATGCTCACGCGGAATAATTAAAATATGCTGAGGTGCAGCAGGATTAATATCGCGGAAAGCATAAACAAGCTCATCTTCATAAACCTTTTGTGACGGAATATCTCCGTTTAAGATTTTGCAAAAAATACAATCTGTCATTTTTTATTTTCCTTTCTTTTGTATGTTATTTGCTTTGGATTTTTTCAACTTCCTCCAAAACTTTTTCTACTATTGAATCAAGGTCGCGACCGTCAACCGATATTTTTATATCGCAGTCACTGTAAAACGGCTCACGCTCTTTAAGCATTGCCGCAATCTCGCTGACCGAAAGCCCCGTAAGCTCAGGTCTTTTGTTGTGCGATTCTTTTGTATTCTGATAAACTGTTTCGGCAGAGGCGCAAAGCCAGACTATAATGCCGTTTTTCTTAAGCATCTCCATATTCTGTTTATCCATAGCAGTATTTCCGCCGGTAGAAATAAGCGCACCCTCGTTTTCACAAAGATTCATAACAGCAAAGCGCTGTGCGCCCTCAAAATATTTTTCGCCTTTTTTTGCAATTATTTGCGAAACGGGCATTTTTTCGCTTTTTTTCAAAAACTCATCCGTATCGTAAAAATCAAGTCCCATTGTGGCGGCAACTCGCCGACCTACTGTTGTTTTGCCCGAGCCCATAAAGCCGATGAACACAATATTCTTTTTCATCATGCCACCCTTTCTGTCAGCCGATTGTAACTATCGGAGGATTAAAATAGTTCTGTACCAGATACGGCCGAGCATCTTCGGCGAACGCAACACCTACGCCAAGATATTTATAGTCGCCCAAAATAATTTTTCTGTGACCCTCTGAGTTCATAAGAGCCTCGTGCATCATAATGCCGCTCTGGCAGCCCGTTGCAAGATTTTCTGCCACAACGGATACTGACACACCAACAGCTGTAACTCTTTTTAAAACATCACCGCCCGATAAGTCGGCATGGCCAAAATAATTGTTTTGCGCCATTTCTGTTGCGTGAGCGCGTGCTGCAGGCAAAACTGCAAGGCTGTGCTCTAAGGGTTTTAATCCCTCGCGCACTCTTAAAGCGTTTGTCACATAAAAATTTTCAAGCTCCATAAACGTTGCGTTTTCGCTTGACGGCAAAGGATATTGCCGCACAAAAAGTTCTTCCGTATCTCTATCTATTATATGGACTGCTGTTACGGTATTATTCTTAAAACAGTCATAAAAAATGCGTATATACATTTTACGGAACAAAAAAGTATCTGTCTCGTGTTTGCCGTCTGTTCCCGTCGGCAGATAAAAAAGGATATTTTCTTTTTTTATTGCCTCTATCGGCTCACCGAAAGCCTCCCATACTTCTTCTGCCGATGAGCCGACACTGATGCCGCACAGGCTGAAAGTCAAAGAGTTTGTGTATGCTGCACAGACTCTACCTGAGCTGTCTGTTCCTATCTGAATATAGTTTTTGTAGTCATTGTGATAAACGCTCCACAAAAAACCGTATTCTGAATTAAAGGTGTCAACCGATTCGCCGAAATTATCCATAACGGTGTCCGGTGTATCGCCCATATTGAGAGTTTTGCCCGACAAAACCAACGTTGACGGTGTAATTTCGCCCGGCGGCAGAGGCGATGCATCTTCATACTGACTGAAAAAAGATTTTATTTGCTCCGGTAAAACCAAGGTGTCTATATTGAAAAATAAAATTGCCGCTAAAATTACCAAAAGCGCAAAAAAAGACTTTTTCAACATATCACCTCATAAGTTTAAAGTTTGGCTTTGCAAAAATAAATGGTTTTATATAAAGGCTGAACGATGTAGTCAATATGCCGCATCCCTTGCAGGGCACAGCCTTTAGGATGTGCCGAAAACGGTTCGTCGGAAACCGCCGAACCCTACAACACATTGTGCAAAACACTTGTATAATCCGGATGCCAATTTCCATCGCACCATGCTTATGACAAGTTGGGTTCAAAAAATTAACCGATGTAGACTTGATATTTCTACATCGGTTTTGGTTAAAACAAATCGCTATGTGTTCCTGTCCGAGTTAGATACAATATCAATTCGTCATCTGCAATCTCATAAATCAACAACCAATCCGGTGTAATGTGACATTCTCTGCACCCTGAATATTCTCCCAACAAATTATGATCCTTATTCTTTTCAGGAAGTTGTTCCCCACTTGCTAATTTTTTAATTACTTCTGTCAGTAACGAAATATTATATCCTCGTTTCTCAATTCGTTTTAAGTCCTTTTGAAATTTTGTAGTAGGTCTTATTGAGTATATCAAGCGAGCAACTCCTTCATCATATCATCAACATTCGTATATGTCTTTCCAAGAGAAGGATTTTTCTTCATCGCTTTCACTTCTTCTATCGCATCTATTGTTTCACTATTTGGAACTCTCATAGATATATCGAAAGGTATTCTCTGTTCTCTGACAGCTTGCTTTGCAGATAAAGTAAAAAATGTTGTCATATCCATTCCAAGGTTAGAAACCAATTCCTGAAGTTGAGCTTTAAGTTCCTCATCCATACGCATTGTCACATTTGTAGCAGCCATATTATCAACCTCCTTTAAGATTATATTATCACAATGTAATAACACTGTCAATATATTATATGTACTTTCGCCGTAATTTTATACAACGATTTCATATTAAAATCTTTCGAGGTCAATTTTTCGCCAAATTTCGACAATCTTTATAGCCTCATATCAAACAGGATTTACTTTTTCAATACAAACTGCGTTTATTTTGCCCACACGGACTCGATTTCTGCGATGTATAAGGTGTGATAATCTCCTGCTGAATACATTTCATCGCAGATAGATTTTAAAATAAATGAATCTTCTGTCATATCCTGAGCAAACATTTTTTTGCAGATTAACACCATTTTTGCTTCTTCAAAATACGGCACGCCGTCATTTTCTGCAACGCTTAAGCCTGACTTTATAATTTTATCTTCATCACGACCCGAAACCGAGCCTAAATAGCTTAACTGCTTTTTGTAATCTTCGGCAAAAAATGTCAAAGAAAAGCTGTCTGATGCATCGACAAATTCTTTTGTATACCTTTGCGGACGCAAAACAACAAATGCCGCATTTTTGTTCCACATAACGCCTAAACCGCCCCAGGATGCAGTCATTGTATTAACTGTGCCGTCAGGCTTTTTTGCAGTAACCAGCATCCAGTCTTTGCCTATTAATTCAAAGGTGTTTTTGCTTATTTCTTCTGCTGAAATCTTTTTAAAACCGTTCATTGTAATCCTCCTTAAAGCTTTGCGATAATTTTTGTAAGTTCTTCAATTTTTTGCTGTGCATTTTCACGACTGCCGTTTAAAAAGGCATCATTTACACAGCTTTCAAGATGCGCACGCAAAATTTCTTCATTTGCTTTTTTTAAAATTGCCTGTGCCGCCATCACCTGACACGATATATCAAGACAGTATTTGTCATCATCTATCATTTTTAAGATTCCGTCAATCTGTCCGCGTGCGGTCTTTAAAAGTCGGCACACTTTTGTCTTATCTGCTTTCATATCTGTTACGACAACGAAACAACGGTGTAGCCTGCATCGGTAACTGCAGCTTTTAAAACATCGTCGCTTACATCAGAAGTTAAGGTTATATTTGCACATTTATCCTCTAAAATCACAGTTGCGCTTACTCCCTCTATGGCGTTTAATACCTGCTCAACACGGGCAGAGCAATGATGGCATGCCATGCCGTCAATAATCATTTTCTTTTCCATTGTCTTTGCTCCTTCTTTATTTATATTTTTGCCCGATTCAGATTTAAACAATCTTAATCTTAAGGCATTTGAAACAACACAAAACGAGCTTAAGCTCATTGCCGCCGCACCTATCATAGGACTTAACCTTAAATTAAACAGCGGATAAAAAACTCCTGCCGCAAGAGGTATACATACGGCATTATAAAAGAACGCCCAGAAAAGATTCTGCTTTACGTTTCGCATAACGGCACGGCTCAGCTTAATTGCAGTAACTGCATCGGTTAAGTCGTTCTTGATTAAAACAACATCTGCCGATTCTATTGCAATGTCTGTTCCTGCACCGATTGCAAAGCCGACATCGGCACGTGCCAAGGCAGGGGCATCGTTTATTCCGTCACCTATCATCGCAACGGTTTTGCCGCTTTGTTTAAGCTTTCTTATTTCTCTCTCTTTATCCTGAGGTAACACCTCGGCTATAACACGGCTTATGCCTATCTGTGCGCGTATTGCCTCGGCTGTGCGGCTGTTATCGCCCGTAAGCATAATAACCTCCAGTCCCATTTTTTGCATATCTTCTATTGCTTTTGCGCTGGTTTTTCGTATGGTATCGCTGACAGCGATTATGCCCGAAAGCTTGCCGTCATATGCAAAATAAAGAGGGGTTTTGCCAAGCTTGGCAAGCTCTTCGCCCTTAGTTTTGTAATTCTTTAAGTCAATACCGTTTTTTTCAAGCCATACTGCATTGCCGGCAATTATGGTTTTGCCGCCAAGCATTGCGCCGATTCCGAAACCCGGCTCGTTATAAAAATCTGTTATATCCGAAAGATTTATATTATCACTTTTGCATCTTTCGATAATCGCACGGGAAAGCGGATGCTCTGACCTTTGCTCAGCCGAGCCTGCAATAAACAGCAGCTCGCTTGCCGAAATGCCATCGGGGATTATGTCAGTAACCTCCGGTTTACCCTCGGTAACCGTTCCTGTTTTATCTAAAACTACGGCAGATACGCCTCGTAAAAGCTCTAAGCTTTCTGCACTTTTAAATAAAATTCCGTTTTCTGCGCCCTTGCCCATACCGACCATAACGGCTGTCGGAGTTGCAAGACCCAAAGCACACGGACACGAAATAACCAAAACGGAAATAGCGTTGCCTAAGGCAAACGAAATACCTTTGCCGGCAAGCATCCACGCAATAAAGGTTACTGCCGCAATCAAAATTACTATCGGCACAAAAACACCGCTTACCTTATCGGCAAGCTTTGCAACGGGAGCTTTAGATGCCGATGCATCTTCGACCAGCCTTATTATCTGCGCTAAAGCCGTATCGCTGCCAACATGTGTTGCCCTCATTGTAAACGCACCCGAATGGTTTATGGTTGCACCTGTTACCGAATCGCCGGCAGACTTTTCAACCGGAATACTTTCGCCGGTTATGGCGGATTCGTCAATAACTGCGTGACCTTCTAAAATAACACCGTCAACGGGGATTTTCGCCCCGGGTTTTATCACAACTATGTCGCCGACCATAACCTGCTCCGACGGAATTTCTGTCTCTTTGCCATCTCTTAAAACAATCGCACGCGCCGGCGCAAGCTCTATAAGCTTTTTGATAGCGGCAGATGTTTTACCTGCCGAGCGCGCCTCTAAATATTTTCCGATAGTTACCAAAGCCAGAATCATTGCCGCAGATTCAAAATACACGTTGTGAACAAACGAATATGAAATATCAGCCGCAGGATATTTTACACTCAGTGCATCTAATCCGCATGAGGCATAGAGTATAGCTGTGCTGTATAAAAGCGCCGCACCCGAGCCGATGGCAATTAAAGAATCCATATTGGGCGAGCCGCGAAAAAGTGTGCGAAAGCCTACTGAGTAAAATTTTCTGTTAATGAACACAACAAAAATAGTTAATATAAACTGAGTTAACAAAAGCTCGGTTGCGTGCATATGGTCGCTTAAAAAGGAGGGCAGCGGCAGCCCTGTCATATGCCCCATCGAAAGATACATAAGCGGCATTAAAAGCGCAAGCGAAGATATTATGCGAAATTTAGTGTTTTTTTGCTCACCGTCTTCTGAAGAGGTATCCTTTGCTTTTTTATCGCCTCTGTCATCTGATTTTTTTGCGCTGTATCCTGCTTTTTCTACCGCTGACACAACTGCATCTAAATCTTCTTTGTCATTTTTGAATTCAACCTGCATAGAGTTTGTCAAAAGGCTGACAGAAACCTGCTCAACACAATCCAGACCCGAAACAGCTTTTTCTACATGCGCGCTGCAGGCGCTGCAGGTCATGCCCGAAACGTCAAATCTTTGTTTCATTTATATCACCGCTTTCATAAACGAATAGACACCCCTTGGGGGTGTCTATATTTTATCGCATATTTAAAAGGTTGTCAAGTCGGCAAAAAGCTCTTTGGCAACAGATATAAAGTTTTGCATAGATTTTGTAAGCTGTCGGTCTTTTTTATATACAAGCATTATCTGCCTTATATTATTTTCAATTCCTAATGAAAAATAGTAAAGCTCATTTTTATCATCAGCATTCTCTGAAATAACAACCCTAGGTGCGATTAATGCGCCTAAACCTTCAAGCATCAGTTTATAGTGCATATCCATTCGATGAAAATTAACAGGTCGAAATGATGCAGGTTTGCATTGTGACATAAATCCGGACATATTTTTCCATCCGTTAGAATTTATACCCGGTCTGTAAAATTCTATATCTTTAAACAGTTTATAATCGGTTATTTCTTTATCCGAAGAAAAATTTCCACTTAGGATTTCATCACGCGTAAGTGCATATTTGCTCAGCTTTTCAATGCCCGGATAATCCTTTTTAACAACCACCACATACTTTTCGTTCCAGAGCTTTACGGCATCAAATTTCGAAAAATCGCAGTTTGTTGCGATTACAATATCCAAAGCGCCCTGTTCTAGCTTGTCAAAAAGAAATCTTGTGGTTTCTCCTATATCAATTGTCATCTCCATTTTACGAAAGCGACGGTTAAGCTCACCGCAAACTTTAGGAATAATATGATATGCCGCAGAATTAGAGCCGCCGACCGTAAGCTTTTTAGAATTTTTTTCGTGCATAGATGCTATGCGGTTTGTAAGATTATTCTCAAGCGTTATTGCCTCTTCAAGATATTCGGCATAAACCTCGCCCTCCGGCGTTAAAGTTACGGGGTAACGGTTTCGGTTAAATATTTCATATCCCAGCTCAGTTTCTAACTTTTTAATGGTTTTACTTAATGCAGGTTGCGATACATACAGCTCTTTTGCCGCAGCAGAAAAGCTTTTTGTCTGGCAGACCTTATATACATATTCTTCGGCTTTATTCACCAACAACACCTCATAACCTTTTGTTTATATTTATATTACTTTATTTATATTTGATTATAACATTAATGTATGCTAAAATCAATATATGAACTAAAAAAGGAGTTTTACATATGAAAAAATTTTTAACAATGTTTTTATGTGCTGTTATGGCAGTTTCTTTTGCCTGCCCTTATATCAGCGCAGTTGAAGCACCAACTTACAGCAACTATGACATTATAAAAGAGGTTGCATATGCCTACGACAGACAAGGGGCGCAGATTCTTTATGACCAGTTAAATGCAAGAAGACACATTTATGCATCTCCTGAGGATGCAACTGCACAAAGAACGGTTTATTTAGATTGCAGCAGTTATGTAAACTCCTGCTATCGCGAGGCATTCGGTGTAAATGTAATGCCTGTGGATATTTCGTCCGGAGTTTCGGGAACCTCTCCCAGCACGGTTAATCTTACTAAATATGCTAAAGAAAACCCTGATAACGTTGATGTTGTAGGATATTGGGAAAACGCAGATTATACAACAGAAGAAGCAAAGCAAGAAATTATGAATCATGTAAGAAGTCAGCTTGAAATCGGCGATTTGCTTGTTTACCGTCACGGCAAAACCTCGGATTCAAGCGGTCACGTGTATATCTATGTGGGCAATAATACCTTTATGCATTGCTACGGCGGCGGTTCGTATACCAGAAATGCATCAAACCCTGCTCTTTCGTACGACGGTACAATCGGTGAAGAAACAAACGGTATGATAGATGATATTTCGTGCAAATCTATTTTTGAGGATACATCAAATAAAAGATATTTGTTTAAAGAAACATCTTCTGATACAGTAAGAAACTTTTGCTTATTAAGACCTCTTGCAAGGGGGCTTACACCAACCGAAAAGACTTTAAAGCGTATGGAAATCGCAGGTCTTTCGATGGAAAAAACCGCATCGGTTTACGAAAACTCTGCTGTATACACAGGCGATGTTATAACCTATACAATAACTCTTGAAAATACTGCTTCGACAGCTTATGCAAGCATTAATGTTACAGATGTTATCCCCGAGGGAACAGAGCTTGTGTCGGCAACCGACGCAACTGTTCAAGACGGCAAAGCTCTTTCGTGGAGCATAGATGCGGCGGCGAAAGCTACGGTTAAGCTGACCTATGATGTACGCGTTACCGAAAGCACACCGGGCGCGCTTATTAAAAGCGAATCAACATATGTAAACGGAATAGAGCTGGGCGACATAACCCACAGTGTATCAGGATATGCAAAAGCACAGGGTCTTATTCTCGGTGAAATTGCAAGAGAGCATATAGAAAAAGCAACTGCCTTTGACAGCGGATTAAGCTTTGCAAATGCTTTGTATAAATCTGCTTTAGGCATAGACCTTTTTGGCGATATGACAGAAAAAGATGCTCTTGACAGTCTTATAGATGTTGAAAACCGAGACCGCTATACAGATACCGAGCTTTCGAAAATGATTGCTCCCAACCTTTACGGCGGATACTCAATAAGATACGGCTGGTTATATAATCCCTCACAAAACAGCCGAACACGTCTTATTTCAGAAGATGAGCTTGAAGAAGGAGATATTATCATCGCTGACTACAGCGGCGGAAGCATTGTTTATGTATATATCGGAAATTCTACATTGGCAACAGTAAAAAATGGTGTTTGCACCACTCTTACAATAGGCAAAAACATACACGGCGAGGGTGCAGACAACATTCTTATTTCGCTTTTAGGATATGACAGATTTGCAGTTTTGCGTCCGTCAATGACAAACACCGGCTCGGACGTGAGCGTTGAATCAATCGCTGTTACAACTCCGCCTGCAAAGCTTACATATAAAAGCGGCGAAACCTTCGACTCAACGGGTATGGTTGTAAGTGCCAATATGAGCGACGGCTCGATATGGAACATAAAGGGCTACAGCGTAACCCCCGAAATTTTAGAATATCCGACAAATTCTGTTACAGTAAGCTTTGGCGGCTTTACCGCAAGCTTAGAAGTAACGGTTTTAGAGCAAATGATTGTTACAAGCGTTAAAGATGCAGTGCTTTTAGATGTCGACCGAGAGATTATGGCAGAGGGCATCGTTGTCGGGGCATCAAACGAAGGTGATGGAACTGTTGCACAAAAAGAACTGCTTATAAAGGATATTTCATCAGACCACCTGATTGCAGTTCGCGGCATACCGTCTTCATACGGTGCGTATCCTTTCTATGGCTATGAAAAAGGCGACAGAATAACATTTAAGGCAACAGTTAAAACAGATGCACACTATACCGAGAAAAAATATCTGGCATTTTCTTCAGAAAACGGAGAGAAAGACACAACCATTATTTCTAAAAATAATGAAATAACATATAATTTTGACAATGCTGTTACTCTTAGCAACTGGACTAATATGAAGAAGTTTTACCGTTCTACTTATTCGCCGTATACATACTTTAAAATTACCGGCGGTGTGTATATGAATCAATACACAGGCTCAAGCGACGGAGTTATATCATACAGAGTACACAAAAACAGCGCAGCTGCAAAGACTTCGGATATGAAGGTCAGCGCAGGAACATATTTATCGTTAAGAGATAACATTATGAAGTATAACGTAGGTGAAGACTGGACAAAGCTGTTTTTTGATGAAGCAAGCAGCAGTGTTCCCGGAGTCTTTGTCGATAAAGAATTTTATGCCGTTTATATAGGCGGAAACAACTCGTATTTTCAGCTTGTAATATTAGATGAAGACTGGATAGAAAATAAAGAATTCGCTATTACAAAAATCGGTGCAGATAAAAAATCGGCACAGATAAATGTGCCGACAGCCGGTTCATATTCAGTTGTTTTTGCAGATTATGATAAAGGTCAGCTTAAAAATGTTGACATTGTTCCCGTAACAGTATCAGAAAGCCAGACAGGCAAGGTTACAGTTAATATGCAAAAATCCTTCACCTTAGAAGCAGATGATAAAGTTATGCTCTGGAGCAGTATGACGGATATAACACCAATGTGTGAGGAATTTAAAGTTAAATAAAAAACAAAGGGACTGTCTCAATAATCAATTTTATGAATATTTATGTGCGAGATATTGTAGGGAACGCATTAATGCGTTCCGCGGAATGGATAAATCCATTCCCTACAACCAAACCTTGCATAATTATTCGCTATATATGATTATTAAGACGGCCCCTTATTTTTTAGTTTTCGTCCTCTTTATCCTTTTCGTTTACACCAAGTAAAATCTTAAGCTGTTTTTCAGGGGACAGCATTTTAAAATATATATACCTTGCTTTAATTTTAATAACACGTGCAAGGTTTTTTACAGTCAAGCCGTCTTCTAATATTTTATGTATTGCTTTGTTTCCCATATCTTTTATCACATCATCCGAACGGTCTTTACGCATAGTGCAGCATCCCCTTTGTCTTTAAAAATAAAAAATGCGCCAACCGAAGTCAGCGCACAAAAACGCAAACTCCAACTGTCGCGAAACATAACTTAATAGAATGGGTATGACAATACACTCTACTAAATGGAATTTGCGTTTTTAACAAATTCATAAGTAGAATGTGAAAAGACATACAAAAATATACAGTTATTCTGCAAAAGAATACCCGATTAAAATTATTAAGTTATGTTTCGCATATTTATATTATCACACTTTTAATGTTTTATCAACAATTTTATAAAATTATAAATAAAACATTATTAAATATTGTAGGGGAGGGTCTCTGCGCCCTCCCGAAAATAAAAAATGCGCCAACCGAAGTCAGCGCACAAAAACGCAAACTCCGTTAGTCGCCAAACTAATTGAATAGGACAAGAATTAATATTCTATGCCACCCAGCTCGAAATTTGCGTTTTTAACAAATTGTATTATAAAAAGAAATGTTTGTAAATGAAGCATTTGCCTTACGGCAAATATGAAGCGGTGGCTTTGCCACCATGAAGCAAATCCGCAAAGCGGATTTATGAAGCGAAGCGTTCTTAAAATGTTGCGAAGCAACGCTTCATTAGCGAAGCGACTTCATAGCCGATGGCTGCTTAATGTTCCGCAGGAACGCTTCATTGAAAAGGCGGTAGATTTTTATCAAAATCTACCGCCTTTTCTGGTGACCCGTAGGGGACTCGAACCCCTGTTTTCGCCGTGAGAGGGCGACGTCTTAACCGCTTGACCAACAGGCCGTATTCAGTTTTAAAATTAACTTGCTATATAATTATAACATAAAAATTATAATTTGCAAGTATTTTTTTAGTTTTTGTCATTATTTTTTGTTTTACAATTATTTTAGTAGACATTGCCGAAATTTTCGGATATAATATATAATGATATAGTATGGGTATTTGATAACGGACGGACGGTGAGCAAATGATAAAAAACAGACCTTATGAAAGCAAAAGCTTTGCATATGCTTTAATTTTTTTTGCGGCTGTGCTTACCAAATATTTGCTGTTCGGATTTGAGTATTATCCGATACTTGACGACTTTATACAATACGGTGGCTATCCGCTTTATAACGACCCGAGTTATGTTTATTTTAAAATCGGCACAATGGCTGCAAGACCTTTAGCAAGCCTTTTAGACCCAATCTTTTGGGGAGCAATATGGGGCAATATGCGTTTGGCGTTGATTTTAATAAGCCTGCTTCACTTTTTTGCGGTTTTATTAATCGTAAAAACCTTGGATAAATGCGGATTTAAAATAAGTCCTCTTTTTTATATAATAACTTTATTTATCCCCATCGGCACAGAGGGCGCATACTGGCTGTCGGCATCGAGCCGCTTGGTTGTGGGAATGTTTTTTGCGGCACTTTCGCTTTATTTTTTAGCTGAATATTTTTCTGATAAAAAAAAGCACCTTTTGGTGTTGTTTACCGTTTTTCATATAATATCATACGGATTTTACGAGCCTGTATGCATATTTGCCTTTTTGGGTGTGTGCCTTACAGCACTCAATTTCCGCAAAGATTTAAAACAAAAGTGGTGGATTCTTTTAATCCCCGTAATTTCGATGATTCTGCTAATGATTTATTATGCGTGGGGCGCAAATTTAGGCGCATTGGGCAGCCGCGCGAGCGGATTTTCGTTTGCCGATATTTTTTATAAGCTTAAAGACGCAACAATTCAGGTTGTAAGATGCTTTACAAAGGGAATTTATAAATCAACCGTAAAAGGATTTTTTGCAGGTCTTTTGGTTGCGGCAAGAGAGGGTATTTCGGGCGGATTATGGCTTGTGCTTTGCGGACTGGTGGCTGTCTGGCTTTACAAGGCGGCGGCTAAAACCAAAACAGAAAGGGGCAAGCTGCTGTTTTTGGTCGGCATTATCCTCTTTTCAGCGCCGCTTGCACCTAACGTTGTGGTCGAAACAGTATGGATTCCGTACAGAACGATATTTGTTTCGATTTTCGGTTTTGCACTTATGGCAGAGCCTGTTTTTACCTTCGTTTTCCGTTCAAAATGGTTGCAGGCAGTTACTTGCTCGCTGGTTTTAATAGTTTTTTTGGTTGCAAATGCCAATGAGTATAATACATATAAAAAGGTCAGCGAATTTGATACGGTTACAGCACAAAACATAGCCGAGCAGCTGTCTGATGAGGTTATGCGCGGCGAAAAAAATGTAGTGGTAATCGTAGAGGGGGCATACGAAATTGCTCAGGTCGATTTATACAAAGACCACGTAAAAAGCGTTATCGAGACAGACTGGTCGCTAACCGGCGCGGTTCGCGCCGTAACGGGCAATATTAAAATTAAGAAAATTACGCCCGAAAGGTTTGAAACAGCAAAAATAACTGACGAACAGGTTTTATATCTGGGCGCAGACGGACATATAACAGACATAACAAAAGAATACGTTAAATAAAAACAGAGGTGAAAGAAAATGTCAAAAGGAAGAATTGATATTTTAGGTGCGTTGGTAGATAAGCTCACAATGAACGAAGCCTTAAACAGACTTAAGGTCTATTTAAAAGAAAGCAAGCCGCACGCGGTTTATACACCAAATTCAGAGATAATAATGCGTGCATACCGTGACGAAAATTTCAGAAAAGTGTTAAACAGCGCAGATATGGTTGTAGCTGACGGCATAGGTGTTGTGTATGCATCAAGAATATTAAAAGATCCTATAAAAGAAAGAGTCGGCGGCTTTGATTTATCAGGACTTTTAATAAAAGAAATATCAGACGGCAGCGCAAGCCTTTACTTCTTTGGCGGAAAGCCGGGAGTCGCAGAGCAGGCTAAAAAGAAGTTATGTAAAAAATATCCTAAGCTTAACATATGCGGTGTGGCTGACGGATATTTTGATGCCGAAAAAGAAAAAGCAATCATCGCAGATATAAAAGAGAAAAAGCCTGATATTATATTTGTTTGCTTAGGTGTTCCAAAGCAGGAGGAATGGATTTTTGCTCACAAAAGCGAGCTTGGGGTAAAGGTTTTAATGGGCATTGGCGGCAGTCTTGATGTTTATGCAGGCATCGTAGAAAGAGCACCCGAAGCATTCCAGAAACTGGGACTTGAATGGTTTTACAGACTTATAAAAGAACCCTGGAGAATAGGCAGAATGATGGACTTGCCGAAATTCGGCTTTACTGTGCTTTTAAAGGGCAAAAGAGTTGAAAAGCCTTATGAAAAGCGAAAGGAGAAAACAAATGGCTGAGTTTAAATCGGGTTTTGTCAGCTTAATAGGCAGACCAAACGTAGGAAAATCGACACTTTTAAACCGAATGGTCGGCGAAAAAATTGCCATAATATCGAACAAGCCTCAGACCACCCGTAACAATGTTTTAGGTATTATGACAGAAGATGATATTCAGATTGTTTTTACCGATACACCGGGTATCCACGCACCTGCGACCAAGCTGGGCGAATTTATGGTAAAATCGGCGCAAACCGCAATGCGTGATGTTGATGCCGTACTGTTTTTGGTTGAGCCGATAGATAACGTAGGCCGCACCGAAGAAAAAATAATTGAAGATTTAAAAAAATCTGATTGCCCCGTAATTTTGGTTATAAATAAAATTGATAAAATAAAAAGAGAAGAGCTTTTTTCAATTATCACAAAATATACCGAAAAATTTGATTTTCGTGCGGTTGTTCCTATCTCTGCACAGAAAAAAGACGGCATAGACCTGTTGAAAAAAGAGCTTTATGCACTTATCCCCGAAGGTCCGATGTTTTATCCTGAGGATATGGTAACAGACCAGCCCGAAAGACAAATTGTGGCAGAAACAATACGCGAAAAGATTTTAAGAAATTTAGATAAAGAAGTTCCGCACGGCATTGCCATCGAGATTATGAAGATGAAAGACAAGGGCAAAACCGTAGAAATAATTGCAAATATCTATTGCGAAAAAATGAGCCATAAGGGTATTTTAATCGGCAAAAACGGCGAAATGATGAAAAAAATAGGCCAGCTTGCGCGTGAGGATATGGAAAAAATGCTCGACAAAAAAGTATATTTAGAGCTATGGGTTAAGGTAAAAGAAGACTGGCGAAACCGTGACAGCTTAATCCGAAATTTCGGATACGATATGAACGAATAAAAAATTTACCACGTATATTAACGGGTTATTATCTCAAACTAAATTTGTCAGGGAATTTTTGTGAAGGTGGGATAATAATGAATGATGAATCAGCGTGGGAAAAGTTTTGCAAGACAGGCAATATTAATGAATATTTGTTATATAAAGGGTTGCTCTCTGGCACCGATAATGTAAAGACGGGCGAAAATATTAACAGCACGTCAACACTTTTAAGAGGAAGCGAAAATGGAACTGATTAAAACAGACGGAGTTGTGCTAAAGCGTACAAATGTGGGTGACAACGACGTTATACTAACTGTTTTTACAGACAGGCTGGGTGTTGTGCAGGCATCAGCAAAGGGCGTAAAGAGCTTAAAAAGTCGGCTTGCGGCAGGCTCTGCCCTGTTTACATACGCAGAATTTGTGCTAAAGCCGGGCAGAAGCATGTACTCTGTAAGCTCGTGCGAGCCAAAAGAGAGCTTTTACAGCTTATCTACCAACATAGAGAGGCTTGCTTTTGCGACATATATAGCCGATTTAACTGCCTATGCTGTGCGAGAAGAAGTGCCTGATGAGCGGCTTTTGTCACTTTTGTTAAACACACTTTATCTTTTTGCAAATTCGCAGAGAGATTTAAGAATTATAAAGTGCGTATACGAACTTAAGCTTTTGTCGTATATAGGCTTTGCTCCGGAGTTATCAGGCTGCGTGCGCTGCGGAGATGTTTCGGATATTGACTATATATCGGCAGCTTCGGGCGGACTTTTGTGTACAAGCTGCAAAACTCCTCAAGACAGAGCAAAAAAACTGTCAGAGCAATGCTTAATTGCAATGAGATATATAATATACACCGAAGACAAGCGGTCGTTTGCATTTTCTGCCTCGGAAAAGGTGACCGAAGAGCTTGAAAATCACATAGAAGGCTTTATAAAAGAACACATAGACAAAGATTTTTATTCACTCACCTATTTAAATATGATTTTGGGAAAACCGCAAAAGCGGTGAAAGGACGATACTAATGAATTTAGACCGTATTTTAAAACGAGTTCAAAAGCCGACCAGATATATCGGCTCGGAGTATAACAGCGTACATAAGGATAAAAACGAAGTAGATATCCGCTTTGCGTTTTGTTTTCCTGATGTGTACGAGGTTGGCATGTCGCATCTGGGTATGAAAATTTTATATCACCTTTTAAACGAGCAAAAGGATATATGCTGCGAGCGTGTGTTTGCTCCCTGGGTTGATATGGAAGAAGAAATGCGAAAAGAGGGTATACCGCTGTTTTCGTTAGAGAGCAAATCACCCGTGCGTGAATTTGATTTTGTCGGCTTTACCCTGCAGTACGAAATGAGCTTTTCAAATATTATAAACATGCTCGACTTAGCCGGCATTCCGCTTTTGTCAGAAGACCGAGGTGAAGATGAGCCGTTTGTGTGCTGCGGCGGACCGTGTGCATATAATCCTGAGCCACTTGCCGATTTTGTTGACTTTTTTATGCTCGGCGAGGGCGAAGAAATTATGCTTGAGGTTATGCAGGCACACCGTGAGTGGAAAAAGTCAGGCGAACCAAGAAAAGCATTTTTAGAAAGAATATTAAAAATAGAGGGTATCTATGTTCCGTGCTTTTATGATGTAAGCTATAACGATGACGGCACAATCAAAGAATTTGAGCCGAATCACAAAGATGCACCGAAGAAAATTAAAAAACGCATAATTAAAGATATGGATAATGTTATTTATCCCGATAAATTTATCGTTCCTTTTATGGAGATTGTCCACGACAGAATAATGCTCGAGGTATTCAGAGGCTGCATACGCGGATGCCGTTTCTGTCAGGCGGGTATGATTTATCGCCCCGTGCGTGAAAAAACTCCCGAAACGCTGCTAGATTACGCTAAAAAGCTTATAGATTCAACCGGCTATGAAGAAATGTCAATCTCAAGCCTTTCAACCAGCGACTACACTAAGTTAAAAGAACTCACCGACGGACTTTTAGAGCTTACTGAGAATAAAAAAATAAGCCTGAGTCTTCCGTCGCTTCGTCTTGACAACTTTTCTATGGAGCTTATGCAAAAGGTACAAAAGGTCAGAAAAAGCGGTCTTACCTTTGCTCCCGAGGCGGGTACACAAAGACTTCGCGATGTTATAAACAAGGGCATAACAGAAGAAGATTTGCTGCGTGCCGCATCAATTGCCTTTCTGGGCGGATACGGTGGAGTTAAGCTTTACTTTATGATGGGTCTTCCGACCGAAACCCGAGAAGATTTGGCAGGCATTGCACGTCTTTCAGAAAAGGTGCTAGAGCAATATTTTGCTGTGCCGAAAGAACAGCGCAATAAAAATCTTAAAATAACAGTAAGCACATCTTCATTTGTTCCAAAGCCTTTTACACCATTTCAATGGGTAAGACAAAACGGCGTAAAAGAGTTAGAAGAAAAACAGGTATTTTTAAAGAATGAAATAAAGAGCAAAAAAGTAAGCTATAACTGGCACGATGCACAGTTATCCGTTATGGAGGGTGTGTTTGCACGCGGTGACAGACGCCTTTCAAAAGTATTGCTCTGCGCTCAGAAGCTAGGTGCAAAATTTGACGGATGGCACGAATATTTTGACTGGAACTTATGGATGCAGGCATTTGCCGATGCAGAAGTTGACCCGTATTTTTATAATCTTCGTGACAGAGAGTATTCAGAAATTCTGCCTTGGGACCATATAGATGTAGGCGTCAGCAAAGAATTTTTAATTAGCGAAAACGAAAAGGCAAAACGCGGCGAGGTTACACCAAACTGTCGTGAAAAATGTAACGGCTGCGGAGTTATTAAAGGCTTTGGAGGTGGTTTGTGTGGTTAAATATCGTCTTGAATTTTCAAAAACGGGCGAAACTAAATTTGTTTCGCATCTTGATTTGGTAAGACTTTTTTCAAGGGTTTTTAAAAGAGCAGAACTTCCACTGGCTTATTCAGAGGGCTTTAATCCGCACCCTAAAATGTCAATCGGCATACCTCTTTCTGTCGGTGTTACAAGCGAGGCGGAGCTTTTAGATGTTGAGTTTTATAACGAGGTAGAGGCAGAGGACATAAAAGTCCGCTTAAACGAAAAAATGCCGATGGGAATTTTAATAAGCAAGGTAAAAAAGCTTGAGCAGGGTGATGCTAAATTATCAACTGTTTCTAAAGCGCAGTATAATGTCAAGCTGTTCGGCGCAGAGATTACCGAAGAGAAAGTATCTGACTTTATGAAAAAGGCTGCAATCGAAATTGAGAAAAAGACCAAACGCTCGGAAAAGGTAGTCGATATAAAGCCTGATATATTTGCGCTTTCGTACATATCAGAAGATGAACTTTTTATGGAGCTTGCAACGGGCAGCAACGCAAATTTAAAGCCCGATGTTGTTTTAGAGGCAATGCAAAAATATATCGACGGTTTTGGCGTAGAGGATTACGCTCTGCACCGCATAAAAATGACCGATGCGACTGACCGCGAGCTTATTTAATTTGTCTAATATTTATATTGCCAAAACTGTTATTTACAGTTATAATAAAAATGGAGAAAACTGAGCCTTGAATACGGAAGGATGAAATATATGTCAACAGAAAACAAAAGCTATAACACCTTAGATTTGAGAGAGGTTTTTGGCTGTCACGTTTTTAACGACAGCGTTATGAAAGAACGTCTGCCGAAAGAAATCTACGGGGCGTTACATAAGACAATAGAAGAAGGCACAAGATTAGAGACGGAGGTAGCTGCTGTTGTTGCCGACAGCATGAAAGAATGGGCAATTGAGCACGGTGCAACACACTACACACACTGGTTTCAGCCGTTAAACGGCTTTACTGCAGAAAAGCACGATTCCTTTTTAAATGTTCCGCTGGGGGCTGATAAGGCAATCGCAGAATTTTCTGCAAAAGAGCTTATAAAAGGCGAGCCTGATGCATCAAGCTTTCCGTCGGGCGGACTTCGTGCAACCTTCGAGGCGCGCGGCTACACCGCGTGGGACTGCACATCTCCTGCCTTTTTAAAGCAGGACTCAAGCGGTCTTACACTTTGCATACCTACTGCGTTTTGCTCATATAACGGCGAAGCGTTAGATAAAAAAACACCGCTTTTGCGCTCTGTTGAGGCAATATCAAAGCAGGCGGTTCGTATTTTGCGCTTGTTCGGCGATACCGAATCAAACCGCGTAACCATAACCTGCGGTCCTGAACAGGAATATTTTTTGGTCGATAAGGAAATGTTTAAGAAAAGACCCGACTTGGTATTTACAGGCCGCACACTTTTCGGCTGCAAGCCACCTAAAACACAGGAAATGGATGACCACTATTTCGGAACATTAAAAGAGCGTGTTGCGGCATTTATGAAAGAGCTTGATTATGAGCTGTGGAAGGTCGGCGTTATGGCAAAAACAAAGCATAACGAGGCAGCACCTGCACAGCACGAGCTTGCGCCTATTTTCGGAACGGTAAATATTGCAACTGACCACAATCAGCTTACAATGGAGCTGATGAAAAAAATTGCTGACCGCCACGGAATGTCGTGCCTGCTGCACGAAAAACCCTTTGCCGGAATAAACGGAAGCGGAAAGCACAACAACTGGTCTATAAACACTCCGTCAGGGCAGAATCTGTTTAACCCGGGTAAAACTCCGCGCGAAAATGCACAGTTTTTAGTATTTTTGTGCGCAGTTATAAAGGCGATTGACGAAAATGCCGAATTAATCCGTGCATCTGCGGCAAACGCAGGTAACGACTATCGTTTGGGTGCGCTTGAAGCACCGCCGGCTATTATTTCAATCTTTTTGGGTGATGAGCTTAACGAGGTATTGGACGAGGTTGAAAAGGGAATAAAACGCGATGTGAATTTTGGCGGAAAGCTCGATTTTGGTGTGCCTACACTTCCGGCATTCCAGACCGATAAAACCGACCGCAACAGAACATCTCCGTTTGCCTTTACCGGTAACAAATTTGAGTTTCGAATGGTTCCTTCGTCTGCCTCTGTTGCAGGTCCTAACACCGTTTTAAATACCGTTGTTGCCGAGGCTCTTCGCGAAATTGCCGACGAGCTTGAAAAAGCAGATGACTTTAAAGCTGCACTTGGTGATGTTTTAAGCAGAATCGTAAAAGAGCATAAAAGAGTTATCTTTGACGGTAACGGCTACGGCGAAGAATGGGTAAAAGAAGCAGCCCGAAGAGGTCTTCCGAATATCAATAACTCTGTTGATTCTTACCGTGCGTTTATTTACGATAAATCAATAGAAATTTTTGAAAAACACCATGTTTATACTCGTACAGAGCTTGAATCACGTTACGAGATAAAAATGGATAAATATATAAAAATAAACACTATCGAGGCACACACAATGCTCGAGATGTGTCACAAACAGATTATTCCTGCTTGTATGCGTTACAGCAGCGTCGTTGCCGAAACTCTGACAAACCTAAAGGCAACAGGTCTGCCGCTTGATACGCAGATTAACGAAGAGATTCTCTTAGAGGTTACCTCGAACTTAGCTAAGCTTAACCGCAGCGTTAAAAAGTTAGAAAAAGCGGTTTTAAAATCAGAAAGCTTAGAGGGCAACTTTGTAGCTCAGGCAGAATTTGTGCGTGACAGCGTTGTAACAGCAATGTCAGATGTCAGAAAATATGCTGATGCACTCGAGATGTGCGTTGACAAAGAGCATTGGCCTATTCCGACATACAGCGACCTTATTTATAGTGTTTAATGAAATGGCGAAGCCATTTCTCACCAAAAATTTTAAAGAAAAGAGAAGATGTTTATCAGCTTGTAGTTTGTAAGTAAGACAAAGATGTAAGGAAGAAGAAAAGGAGAAAAATTATGGAATTTTCACAGATTGTAGGAATTGTATTATCGCTTTTAAGCGGTCTTGGATTGTTTTTGTTTGGTATGAATTTAATGGGCGACGGCTTAGAAAAAGCTGCCGGCGACAAAATGAGCGGCATTATCGAAAAGATGACCGGAAACCTTTTTAAAGGTGTTTTGGCAGGTATCGTGGTAACAGGGCTTATTCAGTCATCATCTGCCACAACCGTTATGGTTATCGGTTTTATTAATGCCGGAATTATGAAGCTTGGTCAGGCTGTCGGTGTAATAATGGGTGCCAATATCGGTACAACCGTAACAGCACAGCTTTTAAGTCTTTCCGAAATAAGCGGAAGTGCGTGGTATTTAGCAATATTAAAGCCGACAAACTTCGCTCCTGTTTTAATCGGTGTCGGTGTTTTCTTTATAATGTTCTCTAAAAAGAAAATTATAAACCATGTCGGTGATATTTTAGCAGGCTTTGGTATGATTTTTATCGGTATGAGCATGATGGAGGGCGCAGTTGACCCGCTTAAAGAATTACCGTGGTTTCAGACAATGTTCGAATCGCTTACAAATCCTGTTTTAGGCGTGCTGGCAGGTGCTTTGGTTACTGCAATTATTCAGTCGTCATCTGCATCAATCGGTATACTTCAGGCAGCGTCGGCAACAGGAAACGTTACGTTTTCATCTGCCGCACCGATTATTCTGGGTCAGAACATAGGTACTTGTATAACAGCAATTTTATCCGCTGTCGGAGCAAATAAAAATGCTAAAAGGGCGGCAGTAATCCACCTGGCTTTTAACGTTATAGGTACGGTAGTATTTTTGGTAGTACTCTATTCGATTAAAAATATGATTCCATTCTGGGATGATGTAGCAAACAAAAACACAATTGCGAATTTCCATTTGGTATTTAACATAATAAATACCCTGCTTCTTTTACCTTTTACAAAGCTTTTGGTTAAGCTTGCAAACTTTGTTGTTAAAGATATAGAGGTTGTTGAAGAAAAGTTAAAACCTTTAGACGAGCGTTTTCTTGCAAATCCACCTGTTGCTGTTGAGCAGGCGAAGAAAGAAACACTCAATATGGCAAGCCTTGCTTATAACAACTTTACACTCAGCCAAAAAGCAGTTATTGATATGGACTTTGGTATCGAAGAGATTCTTTTGGCAAACGAAGAGGTTATCGACGAATACGAAACTGACATATGGCGTTATCTTATGAAAATTGTCGATGCAGATTTAAGTACAGCAGACAGTAAATTAACATCAAGCTTGTTCCACGTTTTAATTGACGTTGAGCGTATAGGCGACAGATGCTTAAATATGTATGAAGTGGCAAAAGATATGCATTCGGGCGGCATTGTTCTGTCTGACAAAGCGCGTATGGCAATGTCGAATATGATGGATGCCGTAGGCGAAATATTTAAACTTGCTATTTCGTGTTATAACAAGTTAGACATAGAAGCTGCGCACAAAATTACAACCTATGAGGATGTAATAGACGAAATGCGTCAGCGCCTCAGAATTGAGCATATGACACGCATGACAAATAATGAATGTAACTTTGAAGCAGGTGTCGTATATCTTGATTTGGCAAGTAACTTAGAGCGTATTTCAGACCACTGCACAAATATCGCTAAAAGTGTAGAACAGCTTATAAGTAAAAATACAAAATTTGACCCACATAAAGATTCTAATTCTTTCCAGAAAGAGAATCCGCAGGAATATGCAATTTTATACAAAGAATTTGACGAAAAATATCGCATAGGTGCAAAATAAACCATAAGGGATAAAGAGGGCAAAAGCTCTTTTTATCCCCATTCTTATATAAAATAATATTCGAAAGGAAGATTAAAATGGCTTTGTATAATCCCAAATCATTAAAAGCAGAAGAATTTATAAACGACGCAGAAATTCTGGCTACCTTAGAATATGCAGAACAAAATAAACATAACTTAGAGCTTATTGACAAAATTTTAGAAAAAGCTCGCCCCAAAAAGACAGACCACGGAGTTTCGTGTGCAGGCCTTACTCACCGCGAGGCGTCGGTGCTTTTAGCGTGCGATATTCCTGAAAAGGTCGAAGAAATTTATAAAATTGCCGAAGAAATAAAGCTTGCCTTTTACGGAAACAGAATAGTTATGTTTGCACCTTTATACCTTTCGAATTATTGCATAAACGGCTGTCTTTACTGTCCGTATCACTTAAAAAACAAACATATCGCCCGTAAAAAGCTTACTCAGGACGAAATCCGTGCCGAGGTTATTGCCCTTCAGGATATGGGGCACAAGCGCTTGGCAATCGAGCTGGGCGAAGACCCTGTAAATAATCCTATCGAATATGTTTTAGAGAGTATAAAAACCATTTATTCAATTAATCACAAAAACGGTGCAATCCGCCGTGTTAACGTAAATATAGCGGCAACCACCGTTGAAAATTACAGAAAGCTTAAAGATGCAGGAATAGGCACATACATACTCTTTCAGGAAACATATCATAAAGAAAGCTACGAAAGACTGCATCCGACCGGACCTAAGCACAACTATGCTTATCATACCGAGGCGATGGACAGAGCAATGGAGGGCGGCATAGATGATGTCGGCTTAGGCGTTTTGTTCGGCTTAGAGCTTTATAAGTACGAGTTTGCAGGCTTAATTATGCACGCAGAGCATTTAGAGGCGGTACACGGTGTAGGTCCGCATACCATAAGCGTTCCCAGAATTAAGCACGCAGACGATATAGACCCCGATGTTTTTGATAATTCCATCCCTGATGAGATGTTTGAAAAAATAATTGCCTGCATCCGTTTAGCTGTACCATATACCGGTATGATTATTTCAACCCGTGAATCTGAAGAGGTAAGAGGAAGAGCATTAAACAAGGGTATTTCGCAGATAAGCGGAGCTTCACGCACCTCGGTCGGCGGATATACCGAAGAAGAGCGTCCGCACGATTCTGAGCAGTTTGATGTATCAGACCAGAGAACCTTAGACGAGGTTGTGCGCTGGCTTATGGAAAACGGACACATACCGTCATTCTGTACCGCCTGCTATCGTGAAGGCAGAACAGGTGACAGATTTATGACTCTCTGCAAAAACGGACAGATTTTAAACTGCTGTCATCCGAATGCGCTTATTACTTTAAAAGAATATTTAGTTGACTACGCATCTGACGAAACGAAAAAAATCGGTCTTGAATTAATAGAAAAAGAGCTCAATAAAATCCCTAACGAAAAGGTAAAAACGACCGCCAAAAGCTATATTGATAAAATAGAAAGCGGCGAACGTGATTTCAGATTCTAAAAAGGAGGTCTGCCCAATGCTTAACACACCTCAGTCTATGCGTATGACGATTGCCGTATTCGGTCGTACAAACAGCGGAAAATCATCGCTTGTAAATGCTGTTTTAGGTGAAGATGTGTCGCTTGTGTCAGAGGTATGCGGCACAACGACAGACCCTGTAAAAAGACCGACGGAGCTTTATCCTATTGGTCCTTGTCTGTTTATTGATACGGCAGGCTTTGATGACGAAACCGAGCTGGGAAAGCTGCGTACCGAACGCACAAAAAAAGTGCTGGACAGAGCCGATATGGCAATTTTAGTGGTTGCGGCAGGCGATGAAATAACCACAGCACAAAAATGGGCAGATATGTTTTTTGGGCGAAATATTAAAGCAATCGGTGTTTTAAATAAATCGGATTTAATAAAAGATGCCGAAAAAAAGGCAGCAGAGCTTTCGAAAACGTTAAAAATGCCGTTTGTTGCGGCATCTGCGCTTGTCGGCGAGGGGATAGATAAGGTAAAAACAGCAATTATTGAAAACGCTCCTCGTGATTTTGAACTGCCGTCGATTATAGGTCATTTGGTATCAGAGGGCGACAGCGTGCTTTTGGTTATGCCACAGGATATTCAGGCGCCTAAGGGCAGACTTATTCTTCCTCAGGTTCAGGTAACGCGTGATCTTTTAGACCATGGTGCAGTAATAACGAGTGTTACGGCAGATAAATTAGAAGAAGCACTAAAAAAATTAAAAGAACCCCCAAAGCTTATAATTACCGACTCTCAGGTTTTTCCGTTTGTTTACGAGCGCAAGCCAAAAGAGTCGCAGCTCACATCGTTTTCTGTGCTTTTGGCAAGATACAAAGGTGATATATCAGCATTTTTAAAGGGTGCAGAAAAAATTGACACATTAACCGAAAACGACCGTGTGCTAATTGCCGAGGCTTGCTCACATAATCCGCTTGACGGAGATATAGGAAGAATAAAAATACCTAATCTTTTGCGTAAAAAGATAGGCGAAAAGCTTGAAATAGACATAGTCGGCGGAAGTAACTTCCCCGAAGATTTATCTCCCTATTCGTTGATTGTTCATTGCGGCGGATGTATGTTTAACCGAAGATATATGCTAAACCGCATAAGAGCGGCAAAAGAGCAAAATGTTGCAATTACAAATTACGGTATGCTTATTGCTAAATTAAGCGGTATTTTAGATAAAATTACGATAGAATAAAAGGAGTCTGTATGTATATTTCAGACAGTCTTAAAAAACACATAAAAACCGAAAAAGCATCGTTTCATATGCCGGGTCACAAGGGCGGAGCGGCATTTTTTGGCACGCCGTTTGAAAATGAGCTTTTGTCCTTTGACGTGACAGAGGTCGGCGGAACAGATTGTCTGGCAAGTCCTAAAGAGGCGATTGCGCAATCCGAACAAAAGGCGGCTAAGCTTTATGGTGCAAAAAGTGCGTTTTATTTGGTAAACGGCTCTACCTGCGGCATACTTTCGATGTTTTTTGCCTTTTTTAAAGAGGGCGACAGCGTTATTGTTGACCGCTCTTGTCATATAAGCGCAGTCAATGCACTTGTTTTGTGCGGATTAAATCCTGTTTATGTATCGCAGAATATAGATGAAAAACGTGGTGTTCCGTCAGGGATAACTGCCGATAAAATTAAAAAAATGCTGGAAGAATATCCCGATGTAAAGGGTGTTTTTATAACAAGCCCCAACTACTACGGAATGATGAGCGAGGTAGAAAAAATTGCAGAGCTGGCACACGAAAAGGGAATAGTTCTTTTAGTTGACGAGGCGCACGGTGCGCATTTTCCGTTTAGCAATCGCTTGCCAAAAAGTGCAATATCTATGGGCGCAGATGCAGCTGTTGTAAGCCTGCATAAGTCCTTGCCATGCCCTAATCAGACAGCACTTTTGCTAATTAACGATGAAAAAATGGCAGAAAAAATGCAAAAAGCCATTAATGTATTTCAGACAACCAGTCCGTCATATATGCTTTTGGTGTATATCGAGGCGGCGCTTGATATGGCGGAAAAACAAGGAAAAGAGTTAACCGACAGGCTTTTAAAATATTTAAAGCCGTTTAGCCGGTATCAGACAGAGGATCCGTTTAAACTGCTTTTGACTTTTTCGCAAAACGGTATTACTGGATATGAAGCAGAAAAAATATTAAAAGAAAAATTCGGAATTTATGCTGAGCTTTGTGATAATAAAAATGTTTTGCTTATGACATCGTGGGGCAACTCTTTTCAGGATTTTGAGCTTTTGGCTATGGCAATAAACCATATAAAAGATATAAAAAAAGAGCCGAAAGAAAGTAAAATAACTACAGAGTTTAACGAGGGAAAGCCCGAGCTTTCGCCGAAAATTGCATTAAATTCAGAATGCGAATGGATATTACCAAAAGACAGCGTTGGTCGCATTGCAGCAGCAAGCGTTACGGCATTCCCGCCGTGTATTCCCGTGCTTTTACCGGGCGAAAAAATAAGCAAAAAGCAGGCAGACGAGGTAGAATATATGATTTTGCAAAAAACTGCCGAGGGAATAAGAGACGGAAAAATTTGTGTGATAAAGGAATAAACAGTTATGAAGGTTAATTATAAACGGCTTATGGATGCCGAAATTGAAAAAATAAAAGCCGCAGGCAAAAAGCCGAGCTTGCTTTTACATGCGTGCTGTGCTCCCTGCTCGAGTGCTGTGCTTGAGGTTTTAAGCGATGTTTTTGACATAACCTTGTTTTTTTACAATCCGAATATATCGCCCGAAAGTGAGTTTAATTTTCGTCTTGACGAATTAAAAAGACTTACAGGAGATATGAATTTATCGGACATCAGCATTATTGCCCCAAAATATAACAATGATGAGTTCAGCGAAATTGCAAAAGGGTTTGAAAATATTGCTGAAGGCGGCGCAAGATGCAAAAAATGCTATCGTCTCAGACTTTCAAGGGCGGTAGAATATGCCAAAAATAACGGTTTTGACTATATTACCACAACCCTTTCTATAAGTCCGCACAAAAATGCCGACTGGCTTAACGAAACAGGTAAAGAGCTTTCTGATGCGCAAGGTGTTAAATATCTTTACTCAGATTTTAAAAAGGGTGAGGGGTATAAACGCTCTTGTGAATTATCAAAGCATTATAACCTATACAGGCAGGACTACTGCGGCTGTATTTATTCTAAAAACTTACAAAAGGAGAAGATGTAAAATGAAAGCGTGTATTATTCAACCGCCATACTCACGGGAGGTATCATTTTCGGATGAGTATTTTGACTATAAAATCAAAATGTTAGATGAATGCGACAACTCTGTTGATTTAATCGTGCTGCCCGAATACAGCGATGTTCCGTGTGCAACATCTACATTAGAGGAAACTATTTTTTATCATAAAAAATACATAGATGTTCTTTTGGATAAGTGTATCGAAACTGCAAAAAGATGCACTGCTCTGGTTTTTGTTAATGCACTTTATCCCATAAACAACAATTTCAGAAATACAACATATGTCTACAATCAGAAGGGAGAGCTTATCGGCAAGTATTTTAAAAAGCATCTGCCGCCGCTTGAGCTTGAAACCTTAGCACTTGATTCTGATTATACATTTGAATTTTCTGAGCCTTATATATTAGAAATCGACGGCTTAAGATACGGATTTTTAACCTGCTATGATTTTTATTTTTACGAGGCTTTTGCAAATATAGCAAGAAAAAATGTTGATATAATAATCGGCTGTTCTCTGCAGCGAAGTGACAGCCACGATGCAATCGAAACAATGTGCAGATTTTTAGCATATAACACAAATGCTTATGTTATTCGTTCGTCAGTCAGCTTTGACGAAAATTCTGATATTTGCGGTGCAAGTATGGTTGTATCGCCTTACGGCAAGGTGCTTAAAAATATGAGGGGCAGATTTGGCAAAGAAGTCGTTGAATTTGACCCGAAAGACAAGTACTATAAACCTGCAGGGTACGGCAATCCCGATGCATCACACTATGAATACATCGAATACGGCAGAAAGCCGTGGCAATACAGACCGGCAGGCGCAGCAATTATTAAAAACGATGCAATGCTTAGCTATCCGAGAGTATGCGCTCACAGAGGCTTCAGCACAATCGCGCCCGAAAACAGCATGCCGGCATTCGGTGCGGCAATAGCAATGGGCGCAGACGAAATAGAGTTTGACATCTGGCCGACAAAGGATGGCGAGATTGTATCGTGCCACGACAAAAGTCTTGAGCGTGTAAGCACAGGTGAGGGTTTAATAATTGACCACACCCTGTCAGAGCTTGAAAAATTAGACTTTGGTGTTAAATTCGGCGAAAAATTCAAGGGCTTATCCATCGTTAAGCTTGAGGATATTTTAAAGAAGTTTTCTTGTCAGGTTATTATGAACATTCACATTAAACCTTTGTCGTATACAGAAGATTATCCTGAAGATATGATGAAAAAAATCGTTGAGCTGATTAAAAAATACGACTGCGAAAAATATGTTTATTTTATGCTTGAAACCGATATGCAGCTTAAGCAGTTTAAAGCATATGCGCCCGAAATAGCGGTATGTGTGGGTCACTTAAAGGCAAGACCATGGGATATTGTTGACAGGGCAATAGAACTTGGCTGCGAAAAGGTTCAGCTTTATAAGCCGTATTTTAATCAGGAAATGATTGATAAGGCGCACGAAAACGGCATTAAATGTAACGTATTCTGGTCCGATGACGAAGAAGAAACACAGGAATTTTTAAAGATGGGTATAGATACCATACTTACAAACGAATATAACCTGATTTCGCAAAAGGTAAAAAAATAAAGGAGATATTAAAAATGAATATTTTATCAATCGGCAACAGTTTTTCTCAGGATGCACAACGATACTTGCACGATATTGCAAAAAATGACGGATTTGAGCTTAACGCAGTTAATCTTTACATAGGCGGATGTGAACTGTCAACACATTTCAGAAATATGTTAAAGGATGAAAAAGCATATCTTCTTGAGGTGAACGGTCAGCGCACAGGCTTTTATGTTTCGATAAAAGAGGCTCTTTTAAATCGCAACTGGGATGTAATCACTCTTCAGCAGGCAAGTCATTTTTCGAACGATTATAATACATATCAGCCGTATCTTGATAAGCTGGTAGAATTTATTAAAGAATTTGTGCCAAAGGCTAAGATTGTTATTCATCAGACCTGGGCATACTTAGAAGACAGCAAAAGATTAAACGAGTTTATGGGTTATAAAACGCATAAAGATATGTTTAGCGATATAAAAGACGCATATAAAAAAGCGGCAGAGACTATAAATGCAGATATGCTGATTCCGTGCGGAGAGTTAATTGTAAATCTTTTAGATGCAGGAATCGAAAGAGTGCACCGCGACGAGTTCCACACAACCTATGGTCTGGGACGCTACGCAATGGGGCTTTTGTGGTATAATATGCTCAGCGGAAACAAAATAGAAAATATTTCATTTTCAGATTTTGATGAAGAGGTGTCTGATAAAGAAATTAAAATTGCAAAAGAATGCGTCGAAAAAACAATAAAGCAGTATAGATAACGTAAAAGGTCGCTTTTAGCGACCTTTTATTTATAAAAACAATCTTCTTCCCATTTTAATATGTTAGTATCAACATATTCACATATTTTCTGATAATCCTTTTTATTGCGGATGATATGGTCGTGAAATGAGCGTTGCCAAAGAACGTGATCGAATTTATTTGTTGTATATGATTTTAGTTGTCCGATTATGTTTTGTAGGGGAGGGTTTCCATGCCCTCCCGAATCGTCTAAAATAACAATTAAATGAATATGATTTGGCATAATTGTATATTTGTCAATTTTTACACCAATATAATTATTGTTAATGTATTGTATAGATTTTTCTGTTTCTTTTCCAATTGGTGTTAAGGTATTTTTCGGGAGGGCGCAGAGACCCTCCCCTACGATATTTGACAATAAACATTCTCTGTTGTGCGTACATATCGTAACAAAATATACTCCCGAGGCGGAATAATCATATCCTTTTAATCTTGTTGGCTTTCGTTTTGGTAAAATTATATTATCCGACATAATTTTGTATTATCCCATATAAAAATCCATAATAAGCATCGCGCAAAAGCCTATTAAAAGAGCGTAGGTTGCGCCGCGTTCGCTTCCGTGCGAATGAGTTTCGGGTATCATTTCGTCACTTATTACATAAAGCATAGTTCCGCCTGCAAAGGCAAGTGCAAACGGAAGAATTGCAGTCGATATGCTGACTGCCGCATATCCCAAAAATGTTCCTAAAACCTCGACAAGTCCTGTAAGCGCTGCTATAAACAGCGTTCTTTTTTTGCTCATTCCTCCTGCTAACATTGGGGCTATTATAACCATTCCTTCGGGTATGTTCTGCAAAGCTATACCGCCTGCGATGGTAAGTGCCTCTGCTGTGTTGCCCGTTCCGAAGCCGACGCCTGCGGCTAAGCCCTCGGGCAGATTATGTATGGCAATAGCCATTACAAAAAGCAACACCTTGTTTAGCTTTTCGTTATTTTCAGGATGCCCCTCTATATCAACACCCGACAGTCTGTGCAGATGCGGTATGAGCTTATCCAAAACATTGAGCATAAATGCTCCGCAAAAAATGCCGATAATCGTAATAAAAACTGCCCAATTTTCGCCGTATTCAAGTGATGGCATAATAAGTCCGAAAAATGCTGCGCACAGCATAACTCCTGCCGCAAATGATAAAACCAAATCGCTGAATTTATGCGATATTGTTTTTGTTAAAAAGCCAATCAGCGCACCTATTACAGTCGCTCCGCCAACCCCCAGCGCTGTAAGTAATACAAGATTCATTCAAAACGCCTCCTATATAAAATCATTTGCTTAAATCTTCATAAATATATTTTATAAATGCTTCGGCAATGTCAAAATCGCTTAGCGAGTACAGCATTCTCGCCCCTACAACATCTTCTATTTCGTTTAACACCCAGTTGCCGTTATGAAGTATAAAATCAAATCCTGCATAGTCTGAAAAAATTTCAGAGCGCAGCTGTTTGATTACAGAAAGCTGCTCATCGGCAGGAGTAAACAATTCGACTTTTCCGCCAAGCGAGAAGTTGCTTCGAAAATCAACGGACGAGGTTCGTTTAACTGCCATAATCGGCTTATCGCCCAAAACGTAAACTCTGACATCTGCTCCCAAGCAAGATGCAATTTTTTGAGCGATATATCCGCTTTTGTTTTCTAATTTCAAACCGAGTAAATCCTGCTTGGTGTTTACCCGAAATACCTCGCTTCCGCCATGACCGTTTCTTGATTTGATTATAAACGGATATTCAAGGCTTATAGCAGAAGCATCATTAATCTCAACAGTATCCATTACGGGTATGTTCAACTTTTTGCACAAAGAATAAGTCAGCCACTTGTCGTTTGCAGTTTTTACTGTGTGCAGATTGTTAAAGCAACGAATATTTTTTGATTCAAAAGCCTCATTTATCCGGCTGTTTCGCGTTCGGTTTATGCAAAAATCAATATCTTTTACAGCGGCTGTGCTTTCAAAATTTGTATCGTCTAAAACAGCAAAAGTCAGATTGATACCATAGTTTTTTGAAAGCTCTGTCAAATGCTCAATAAACCATTTGTTTTTTGCGGCATCTGCTTCGCCGTAAAGTAACAGTCCTTTTATCATTTTAATTCCTCTGCAATGTAATTAATAATGTGTTCGGCAAGATTAACCCCCGTACACTCTAATGTGCTTTTAAAATGCGGATTTGAATTAACCTCGCAGACGACAGGCGCATCGTCCGGTCCGAATAAAATATCTACCCCTGCAAAGTCTGAGTTCAGTGCTTTTGCAGCGGCGACTGCAAGCTGATTTTGCGCATCTGACGGATTAAAAGGCTTCATATTTCCGCCGTTTGTAATGTTCGAGCGAAAATCGTTGTCGTTATATCTTAGCATAGATGCAACAACCTTGCCGCCTACAACGTTTATTCTTACATCCTTTCCGCAGCTGTTTTTTATAAATTTTTGAAAAACAAATTCTTTATGCCCTATTTTTTTAATAATTTCTTTCGCCTCATCTAAAGTATTTGCTAAAAATACCTGCTGACCAAATGAACCGTAAGCCTCTTTTATAATAATCGGCAAGCCTAAGCGGTCTATCGCATTTTTTAAAAAATCAAAGTCGTTATAGCCTATTCCCTCAAATGTTTTAGGTGCAATTATTGTTTTAGGAATGCGAATACCTGCTTTGGCTAAACTAATATAGGTTTGCGCTTTGTTGTCGCAGGCGTATATGGCATCGGCAGAGTTAAAAAGTTTTAAGCCTGCATTTTCAAGCTGCTGTGCAAGCATCACGTCTTTATCCCAGAAAATTGCAAAATCGGGCAGAGTATAGCCGGAAAAACTGCTGCCGACAATGTCAGTAATTTCGCAGCTTTTTAACAGCTTTAAAGAAATTCCTTTCGCTTTTGCAGCTTCTAACAGCAATGTATAAATTTCTTTAAATTTGTCAGAATCCATAAACGAATTGACAATTAACCAGCCGTTCATTTTGTACCTCCTGCCCGAATTGTTGTAACATTTGTACTACATAATCTGCTTGCCGATAAGATAGCCTGTAAAATACATTCCGAATAAAATGCTCCAACTGATGAAAATGCCAAGCTTGAGTTTTTCGTGCTTTTCACATTCATCGGCAAGAATCATATAAAGCGGCACAGCAGTTGCCATATAGCGGCAGAAGCTAAGCGGCCACGACATAGAAGAATTAACAATTATAGATACTGCAAGCCATGCAATATACATGGTTTTATGCTTTTTAGCACCATACATTAAGGTCACGTAAGAGCAAATAAGCACAATAAATCCCGGCACAAAAGATGCCAAAAGGGTTGCAGGCTTGTATTTTCCGGTTGTTATAATATCCCAAAAAGTGCCTATGGTTTTGCAAAACGGCTGACTTGTCTGATGCCAGAACTGCTTTTCTAACGAAAGGAAGTAAAAAGGATCGCCTGAAATATCATAGTTAATGTATAAATAAATCAGCGTTCCGAGCGGTAAAAGCAAAAGCCAAGCGCCTTCTTTTAAGGTTTTTATCCAGGTATTTTTATCTTTTAAGTTACCAAACAATTTGTTTTCTTCGAGTAATTGAATTACCGCAGGCACAATCAAAAACACCCCTAAAGAACGAGAAAGCGATGCGCACAATCCACATATGCCCGCAAGCTTCCAGTTGTTTTTTCGTGCATAGTAAAGAGTCATAATTGATGTCAGCAAAAATGTGCTTTCGCTCATAATAGCACCGTAATAAAAGCTGAATGGAAACAGGCACATAAGTAAAACTGCGATTTTGGCAGTTGCTTTGCTGTAATCTATACACATCAGCTTGTACATATATACGCAGGCAAATGAAGATAAAACTGCAGAAATTAGCAAGCCTGCAGCGGCTGCGTTAGGAATAATATATCTTAAAATTTTAATCAATAAAGGATATAACGGAAAAAATACAACGGTCGGATATTCTCTGTTTTCCATATAAGATGTATAGCCGTTGCTGATGCGTATGTACGCATTTGCATCCCATTTTATCCAGTTGTCAAACAGCTGATTCCACTGAAATTTCTCGCCGGTTTCGATAAAAATGCAGAAAATAACAAAACCAAGAGCAAATAGAAAAACCCTGAACAGCATAGCATAGACAAAAACACTTCTGCATTCTTTAAATGTAGGCTCTGTTGCCGTAAAGCGACGCACCTCGGGAATTGTTTTTGATAAAGAAGCGCCGCCGTTACCCAGCACTCGCCATATCAGAACAACACAGACTGCCAACATAGAAAAAAGACCCAAACTTTGTAAAATATAACTCATAATCACACCTCATATTATTTTAATAATTTTTTTATTTGATTTAATTCTTTTTATTCCTAACTATTCTATTCCTCCTGTTATTTTTTAAATCTGAATTTTAAACCTCCAAACAATTTATATCCAAAATTATAGCACACAAATATGCACAAATCAACAATTTACAATGTTTTAATGCGTTTTAAATGCAATAAAAAATTTTTTAAAAAAACTATTGACAACTTAAATTTTTTAGAGTATAATACAACTTAAATTTGAATATCACAAAAAACGACTGTGACGAGGACGGTCGGATTGCGAAGCCTTAAGAGAGTTGCCGGATGGTGCAAGGCAATGGCAGAGCTTTCCAATGACTTATCACCTCTGAGTCGGAGGACCGAAAGCAAAAGCAAGTAGACTCCTTCCGTAATGCTGCGTAAAAGCAAAGGGCTTGATAGAGTCCGGTAAGTGACGGAATTTTTTCCGTAATTTGAGTGGTACCGCGGGTTATTATAACTCGTCTCAAAAGTTTTTTTGAGACGGGTTTTTTTGTTTTATTCAAGTTCGTAACAAAAAAAGTCGCGAAAATGAAAGGAGACAAAACAATGGAGTACAATTTAAAAGAGGTTGCAGGCAGAATCAAAGACCTGCGCGAAGCAAAAGGATACACACAAGAAGAGCTTGCAAAGCTTTGCGGTGTGTCAGCTGAGGATTATAGGGTTTTAGAAGAGGGCGAAACAGACTTTAGCTTTACATTTATTTATAAATGCGCTAAAGCCTGCGGTGTTGAGGTTGTTGATATTTTAGAGGGAACAAGCTCGACCTTAACCTCCTTTGCAATTACAAGAAAAGGCGAAGGTCTTAAAATATTAAAGAAGCACGGTGTAGAATACGACAACCTTGCGCCTAAGTTTAAAGGAAAGTTTGCAGAACCTTTTCTTGTTAAATTCCCGTATCTTCCCGAAGAACAAAATGCTCCGATGCAGTTAAACTCGCATAATGGTCAGGAATTTGATGTTATCGTTAAAGGCTCGCTCAAAGTTCAGGTAGGAAATCATGTAGATATTCTTAATGAAGGCGACTCAATCTTCTATAACAGTATCATTCCTCACGGCATGGTTGCAGTATCAGAGGGCGGATGCGAATTTCACGCAGTAGTTTTAAATCCGCAGGACGGACAGGTGAGTGAAGAATATCCCGAAGCGCCAATGATTGCCGAAAAAGTGGCAGCCAAAAAGAAAAAATCAGAAACGGTTGCAGATAAATTTATCGAATCATCTTATGATGAAAAAGGTGTATTTTCAGGAATTAAATTTAAAAATGCAGATTCATTTAACTTTGCGTACGATTGTGTGGATGCTATTGCAGAAAAGAATCCTGATAAGCTTGCAATGATGTGGGTTGCAAATGATAAGACCGACAGACGCTTTACATTTTCTGATATGAAAAAGTATTCTGCAAAAACTGCAAACTACTTTGAATCACTCGGTATCAAAAAGGGCGATACAGTAATGTTAGTGCTTAAAAGACATTACCAGTTCTGGTTCTGTATGCTTGCACTTCATAAAATCGGTGCTATCGCAATCCCTGCAACAAATCAGCTTGTAGAACACGATTTTGATTACAGATATAAAGCGGCAAAAGTAAAAGCAATTGTTTGTACCGCAGACGGTGAGGTTTCGCAAGAGGCGGAAAAGGCAGCAGAAGCATATCCTGATATGATTAAAGTTTTAGTTGGCGGCAACAAAGAAGGCTGGCACGATTTTAATGTTGAAATGGAACGCTTCAGCACACATTTTTATCGTACCGAAAAAACACCTTGCGGAAATGACCCGATGCTTATGCTCTTTACATCAGGCACAACCGGATATCCGAGAATCGCAACACATTCATATAAATATGCATTAGGTCACTATCCGACTGCTAAGCATTGGCATAACGTAAACCCTGACGGGCTTCACTTTACAATTTCAGATACCGGCTGGGGTAAGGCTCTTTGGGGTAAGCTCTACGGACAGTGGCTCTGCGAAGCGGCACAGTTCACATACGACTTTGACAGATTTCATTCAGAAGACATTCTGCCGATGTTTGCTAAATATCATATCACAACATTCTGTGCACCGCCTACAATGTATCGCTTCTTCATCAAAGAAGATTTGTCAAAGTATGACCTTTCTTCTATTGAATATGCTACAACAGCAGGCGAAGCATTAAATCCTGAGGTGTTTAATCAGTTTAAAAAAGCAACAGGTCTTACCATTATGGAAGGCTTCGGTCAGACAGAAACTACACTTTCTATCGCAAACTTCGTAGGTTCTACACCGAAAATCGGTTCTATGGGCAGACCAAGTCCTTTGTACGATGTAGTTGTCCTTGATCCTGACGGCAACGAGTGCAAGACCGGTGATACGGGCGAAATCTGTATCAGAGTTAAAGATGATATTCCTTGCGGTCTCTTTATTGGTTATTATCTTGATGAAGAAAAAACAAACGAAGTATGGTATGACGGTTACTATCATACAGGCGACCAGGCTACTATGGATGAAGACGGATACCTCTGGTATGTAGGAAGAATTGATGATGTTATCAAATCATCGGGCTACCGTATCGGACCTTTCGAAATTGAAAGTGTTATCATGGAGCTTCCGTATGTTTTAGAATGTGCAATCACACCTGTTCCCGACGAGGTTCGCGGTCAGATTGTAAAAGCTACAATTGTTCTTGTAAAAGGCACTGACGGCACAGACGAGCTTAAAAAAGAAATTCAGGAATATGTTAAAACACATACTGCACCTTATAAATATCCGAGAATCGTTGAGTTTGTTGATGAACTTCCGAAAACAATCAGCGGTAAGGTAAGACGTGTCGAAATCCGTAAGAACGATATGGAGAAGCTCGGCAAGTAATTCTATACAAAGCATATAAATGTGGTGATTTAAGTGAAAAAGACCTATGTAACCTCTATGCCTAATCATATCGGAGCTTTTTTAAAAGCAAGTAAATGCTTTTCACTTCTTGGAATAAACATTACCCGAGTAAGCTACAATAAAGCGGTTGATTCACACACCTTGTTTATAGATGCGGAAGGCACGGAGGAACAATTAAAAAAAGCAGATGCCGAGCTTGAAAAAATCGGTTATCTTCCGAGTAATGCCAATAAGACAAGTGTTGTTTTAATAGAGTTCTGTCTTTTAGATGCTCCGGGGAGCGTAACGAATGTACTTGAACTGATAAGTGAATTTAACTTTAACATCTCCTACATCAGTTCGCAGGAAAACGGAACAGATTATCAGTATTTTAAAATGGGCTTGTATGTTGATGATTATGATAAGATTTCGGAATTTTTAAAAGAAGCCGAGAAGCTTTGCAAGGTTCGTGTGATAGATTATAACAGCTCTGAAAAGGTTTATGACAACAGTATTTTTTATAACACCTATGTTTTGGGTCTGTCGCAGACAATGGAGCTTTCGGAAAAAGTGAGCCGTGAACTGCTGGTTCATGTCAACCTTGCAATGCAAACTCTTGACGAACAAGGATTATCACCATACCGCACCTTTGACAGTATCAGCAAATTTGCAGAACTTTTAGGCGCTTCAAAGGGAAATAATTTTAATCCCCGAATAAGCACTCACAAGGTAACTGACAATACAGAAATAACTCTTGTTGAGCCGCCTTGCGGAAGTAATACTATTATCATTAAAAGTAATGACAAGGTTTTGTTTGTTGACAGCGGATATGCTTGCTACAACGAAGAAATGCAGGAAGTATTCAAAAGAATACTTCCTGAGTTTGATAATATAGAAAAAACAATTCTTGTAACTCATGCAGATGTTGACCACTGCGGACTTCTGCCAATGTTTGATAGGGTAATTGCAAGTGCGAAAACTGCAAATTGTCTTGTAAATGAATTTGAGGGCAAGGATGGATACAGAGAATCAAATCCTCTTCATAAGCCGTATATAAACATTTGCAAAATTCTTACGTCATACAAAGCGGTGAATCCTGACAAGATAACAGCCTTGTGGAATGATACACAAAATCCGACAGAACCGCTTACACAGATTGGTTTCTTTGATTTTGGAGAATTGCATTTTGAGGTTTACGAAGGAAGGGGCGGTCATCTGCCCGGTGAGATTGTGCTCATTGATTATTCAAAGCACATTGCAATTACAGGCGATATTTATATCAACACACATGGACTTACGGCAGAACAGGCAGAATACAACCAGTATGCACCGATTCTTATGACATCTGTTGATACCGATTCTGACTTGTGTTCAGAAGAAAGAAAAGCCATTATGCAAAGACTTGGAGTCGGCAACTGGCAGATATTTGGTGCACACGGGTTTAAGAAAGATTATTTTGTCAGTTTATAAATTTAATAAGATAAGGAGAATGATTATGAAAAGAAAAAGCCTGATAATCGGAGCGGTTTTAGTATTTGTGTTATCTTTGGCTGCATGTACCGATAACACAAACACAGACAAAGCGGCAAAGTATGACGATGCCGCGAAAGTGCTTACAGAAGTTAAAACAACACAGTTTTTTACGGATGAAAAAATTGCAGACGGAGATGCTGAAAAAATCCTTTCGGCAGGTGTGAATGCTCCGAGTGCCATGAACACTCAGCCATGGCATTTTACAGCAGTAACCGATGAAGAAACTCAAAAGAAGCTTGCAGATGCAATGAGCAGTATGAAGCCGCCTGCAATGAAAGACGGTAAACCCGGTATGCCGCCTCCTGCTATGCCTGAAGGTATGGAAGGAAAGCAGCCGCCTGCAGAGCTGCCGGAGGGTAACCAGCCACCTGCAAATGCTCCGAAAGATATGCCGAAGCAGCCTGAAGGCGGAGCAGGATTTTCAAAGATGCCGAATAAAGCAGGTATCGGAGATGCACCGCTTACAATTGTAGTTTCCTGCAAAGAAGGTTCGGAACTTGATGCAGGTCTTGCAGTCCAGAATATGTCCGCAGAAGCACAGCTTTTGGGATACGGAACAAAGATTATGACTGCGCCCACAATGGCCCTTAACAATGATGAATATAAAGAAATGTTAAGCATACCCGAAGGGCAGAAGATTGCAGCAGTACTTATTGTCGGAAAGCCTGCAACAGAAAAAGACAATCCCGATGCAGTATCAAGTGCGACAACAAGAAATGCTTATAACGATATGGTAACAGTTATAGGTTAATAAAACAATTACATACAAAACGGAAGGGCTGTAGCAAAATGCGCACACCACACAAGTCAAATAAAATGCATAATTATACTTTTTAATTAAAACAATAAACCAAAATAAACTAAAACTTAATGTAGGAATTCGTCATTTGACGAATTCCTTTTTGTTACAATGCCTTGTGTTTCGAACAAACTTCGCCACTCGACGTACCAACGTACGACTTCGGGTAACCTAAATCAAGGTTATACCTTAATTTCGCTCAGTTTGTCCGATCTGCGCTATTTTTCGTCCATCCCAAATGGGCTGTAGCAAAATGAAATTCATTTTGTTGCAGCCCCTCAAAATTTTTTTTGTCGTATTAACTTTCTTTTAACTTTGAGATTTTATAATAATCTTAAAATCGAGGCAATGGTACAGCTATGGAGGTGATAAAAAGTGAAATTCAGACATGAATACAAGCATCAGATTAACCTTGCAGATATTTACGGACTTAGAACAAGGTTGTCTGCAATCGCGGAGCACGACTCGAACTGCGGTGCAGACGGAACATATTTTGTCAAGAGTTTGTATTTTGATAACTATATGGACAAGGCTCTCCGTGAAAAAATTGACGGAGTGAATAAACGTGAAAAATTCCGTATCAGGTACTACGGAACAGACACATCCTTTATCCGCCTCGAGAAGAAAAGCAAAATAAACGGTTTGTGTAATAAAGTGACCTGCAGGATTACGGCAGAGGAATGCAGAAAAATTATTGGCGGCGATATTGAGTTTATGAAAAACAGTAACAATGAGCTAATGTGTGAACTGTATTCAAAGATGAAATATCAGCTTCTGCGTCCGAAATGCATCGTGGCTTATACCCGTGAGTGTTTTGTGTATCCGCCCGGCAATGTCAGAGTAACTCTGGATATGAATATCTGCGGCAGTAACAATGTAAATGAATTTTTAAATCCTGATTTACCTTTCTTACAGACCTATCACGACTCTGTTTTAGAGGTAAAATGGGATGAATATCTTCCGCAGATTATCAGAGACTTAGTTCAGGTTAAATCAAGAAGAAGTGCCGCCTTCTCAAAATATGCGGCAATAAGAATATAAACAAATGAATTTTTGAAAGGATGAAATTTTTATGACTTTTTCAGATGTTTTTAAATCAAGCTTTTTATCAAACATTAATTCTTTTTCAACACTAGATGTGCTGTTGGCGCTCGGACTTGCCTTTGTAATAGGACTCTTTATCTTTTTAATTTACAAAAAGACCTATCAGGGTGTTATGTATTCCGATTCATTCGGCGTATCGCTGATTGCAATGTCGATGATTACAAGCCTTGTGATAATCGCAGTAACATCGAATGTAGTATTGTCACTCGGTATGGTCGGTGCTCTTTCTATTGTCCGTTTCAGAACTGCTATTAAAGAGCCAATGGATATAGCATTTCTGTTCTGGGCAATAGCAGTTGGTATTGTTCTTGGTGCAGGACTTCTTCCACTTGCAATTATCGGTTCGGTTATCATCGGTATCATCATTGTTGTTTTCTCAACAAGAAAAATCGGCGATACACCATACATCCTTGTTGTAAACTGCGAAAATGAAGAAACAGAAAATACAGCATACGAGCTTATTAAAGAAGAAGCTAAAAAAAGTGTTCTTAAATCAAAAGCTGTAAATAAATTGGGCGTTGAGCTTACTTATGAAGTACGAATTAAAGATGATAACACAGGCTTTGTAAATAAGGTATCAGCCTGCGAGGGTATAACAAACGCAGTTTTAGTTTCCTATAACGGCGAATATATGTCGTAATCAGAAAGGAGACTTACAATGCTTAAGAAAGTGATTCCGATGGTCGTTGTACTATGCCTGGTATGTGGCATAAGCGCAATGGCTGAAAATGCAGGTGCTGTTACTGAAGGCGCGGGTGCTGAAGTATCGCAGCAGATGCCGCAAGGTGCAGGAGGTCGTCCGGGCAGAGAAAGAGGCGGTATGCCTCCGATGGGTGAAATGCCGTCAGGAGATTTTGCCATGCCGGAAGGCTTTACACCACCCGAAGGCTTTACTCCTCCAAATAGCGAGTTTACTCCTCCGCAGAATGCCGGTGAATTTGTACCGCCTCAAAATAACGAAAGCAACAGCACAGAAACAACTGCGCCCAAAGCGGATACGGGCGTAACCGAAGAAAATCAGGAAGCGCCTAAAAACAGCGAAGAAACCGGTCAGCCACAGGGCGAAAATCAGCAGCTTGGCGGTCAGATGCCCGGCGGTATGGGAGGCTTTCCCGGCAATATGCAAAGCAGTCAGAATACGGCTGTTCAGCAGCCGACAGGATTTTTGGGGTTTGTTAAAACATATTCTACTCCGATAACTTCTATTATTCTTTTAGGTCTGGCATTTATATTTGTTATTTTCTACAGAAGAAAGAACTATTGATAAAATACTGCTGAAAATCTTAAAGAAAAGGAGGACAAATATGCTATCGAGTAAACATATATCTAAAATAACAATAGCACTTATAGCTGCTGTTTTAATTCTGTGCGTTCTTGCTATGACCTTTTATGATAAGCTGTTGCCTGCTGTAAACAATTCGGGTTACAGTATGGAATATGAGGACAAGCTTTTTAACACAAGCGAAATTCTTGATATTGAGATTGTTATTGACGATGCAAAGTGGAATGAGATGCTCAAAAATGCAACGCAGGAAGTGTATTATGAGTGTGATGTTATCATAAACGGCACTACATTCAAGCAGGTTGGCATCAGACCAAAGGGCAACACAAGCCTTTCTTCTATTGCAAGTGACCCTGACAATAACAGATATAGCTTTAAGCTGGAATTTGATCAGTTTGCCCCCGGTCAGACCTGTTTTGGTTTGGATAAACTTATTTTAAATAACAGCTTTGCAGACACCACCAATATGAAAGAAGCAATCGTTTATGATATGTTTCAGTATTTGGACGTGGATGCTTCGCTTTACAACTACGCAAAGATTTCTGTAAACAATGAATATTGGGGCATATATCTTGCTTTAGAAGCTGTTGAAGACAGCTTTATGCTCCGTAACTACGGTATGGAAAAGGGATATTTGTATAAGCCCGACAGTATGAATTTCGGCGGCAATGATGACAAAAAATCATCGGGAGGCAATAACTTTTCTGCACCGCCCCAAGGCGGAAAACAATCATCTGATAAAAGAAGCTTTTCGGGCAGCGGTCAAAGAATGGGTCGAGGCGGTTTTCCCGGCGGTATGGGCGGCGGAGGAAATTTGAATTACACAGATGACAGTCTTGACAGCTACGGAACTATATGGAACGGTGAAGTAAATGACAGCTCGGATGCAGACCATAAACGAGTTGTAGCAGCTCTTAAAAACATTAATAACCGAACCGATATTGAAAAATATATTGACGTTGACCAAATCCTGAAGTATATGGCGGTTCACAACTTCTCTGTTAATGATGACAGCTTGAGCGGTTCAATGGCTCATAACTATTATCTGTACGAAGCAAACGGACAAATCTGTATTCTGCCCTGGGATTATAACCTTTCTCTCGGCGGAATGCATGGCGGCGATGCAACAAGCGTTATAAACGAACCGATTGACGATTTGTGGCAGGGAACAAAGCTTTTTGATTTCGTTTTGGAAAACGAAGAATACAAGGCTCGTTATCACGAATATTATAATAAGCTTGTAAATGAATATTTATATGGCGGTAAATTTGAGGAAGCATATAACAGAATTACAAGTCAGATAGATGAACTTGTAAAAACCGACCCGAACAGTATGTACACCTATGAGGAATATTTGAAGGGTGTTGAGGTTTTATATGATGCGGTTATGCTTCGCGCCCAAAGCATCAAAGGTCAGCTTGACGGAACTATTCCGTCAACAGCGGAAACTCAAAGTGCTGACTCATCAAAGCTTGTTGACGCGTCGCATCTTAATCTTTCCGATTTAGGTCAGTTTATGATGGGGGGATTCGGCGGTAACAGAGGCGGAGGACAGCAACCATTTGGAGAAATGTCCGGAAGAAATAATCAGAATACTTTAAACAAATGATATACAAGGTGTGGCTAATTTTGTCACACCTTGTATAATATATAGAAAATGTTCGCATTTGTTGAAATTTGAGCCATAATATGATATAATTTAATAAGCAAAAGAGGTGATTTTATGCGGCTTTTGATATGCGAAGATGAAAAGCATCTTAACAAAACACTTACGGAAAGGCTGACAAAAATCGGTTATACGGTTGACAGTTGTTTTGACGGTGAGGATGCTTTATACTATATAGAAAATACCAGGTATGACGGAATTATACTTGATGTTATGATGCCTAAAATTAACGGTTTTGAGGTTCTTCGTATTATGCGTGAAAAGAAAATACTGACTCCTGTTTTAATGCTTACGGCAAAGGATTCGGATGAGGATATAATAAACGGACTCGACATTGGTGCAAATGACTATCTTACCAAACCGTTCTCCTTTGAAATCCTTTGTGCAAGAATCAGGGCGATGCTTCGTGTTAAAGAAAATGTAACCGGAAGCGTACTTGAAATTGTAGATTTGAGTTTAGACACAACTACGAGAGTTGTCAAACGAGGAGATACCGTGATCGAGCTTTCGTCAAAGGAATACTCGGTGCTTGAATACCTTATGAGAAACAAAGGTATTATTGTTTCAAAGGAAAAGATAGAAGAAAACATCCGGAACTATGAATACGAGGGTTCAAGCGATGTTATAAAGGTTTATATCCATCACCTTCGCAAAAAGATTGATGATAACTTTGATAAAAAACTGCTTCACACGATTAAGAATGTGGGCTATGTGATAAAGGAAGATTGAAAATGAAAAGAATCACTTCTATCAAAACACGAATAACAATATGGTACACATCGCTTATGTTTGTTCTGATTGTGGTAGTATTGTCGCTTGTTGGCGGTCTTTCTTATCAGCTTTCTACAGACAGCATTGAAAAAGATGTAATTCTGCAGGTTACGCAGGTGACAGAAAAACTGTCTAAGATGCAAAGAGATGTTTTTGACTTGGTTGACAGCAACGAAGAATTCAAGAATGTATCTATATATGAGGCAAATGGCAAATATATTGTGGGACAGTATATTTACGATATTGTAAATATTCCTTTTGAAGAGGGCGTTCCTCGCCGAGAAAGCATTGACGGAAAAGAATATATTGTTTATGATACAAAGACACCGTCGCCTCCGGGGATAGGCGGTGGATTTTGGATAAGGGGTGTTGAGTCGGTTAATTCGACAATGCTCTTAGGGCGTTCGGCTGTAATTATTATGCTGATTTTAATACCGGTTATTTTGCTTTTTACTGCACTTGGCGGATACTACATTACAAAACGTGCGTTCAGACCTGTAAATAATATTGTAAAAACAGCAAATGACATTTCGCATCAGAAAGACATTACACGAAGAATTGAAATTGCTTCGGACAGCAAGGAAGACGAGCTTCATCATTTGTCGGTAACACTGAATAATATGCTTGATAAAATTGAAAATCTTATTATTCAGGAAAAACAGTTTACATCGGACGCATCTCACGAACTGAGAACTCCCATCAGTGTTATTCTTGCACAGGGAGAGTATCTTTTGGATATTGCAAAGGACGAAAAAGAAAAGGAACTTGCACAGACGATTGTTGATAAAGCAAATCAGGTTTCAAAGCTTGTTTCAAGACTTCTGCTCCTTGCAAGAATAGACCAGCACCGACAGACGTTCAACAAGGATAAGATTGACCTCGGCGTGCTCGTTGATATTGCGGTTGACGGCATGAAAGAATTGGCGGCGCAAAAAGAAATACTGCTTTTTGCAAATGTGCCTGAAGGTACTATTGTAGATGCAGATGAATCCTTGCTGCTTTCTGCAATTACAAACCTTATCAGCAACGGAATTAAGTATGGCAAAGAAGCGGGACATGTTTCTGTTTCTGCGTCAAAGCTTGGTGACGGAACAGAAATCGTGGTTGCAGATAACGGAGCCGGAATATCGGAAGAACACATTGATAAAATTTGGACTCGTTTCTATCGTGTCGATGATGTCCGCAATGACGAATACGGAAGCAGCGGATTAGGTCTTCCGATGGTTAAAAGTATAATTGAGCTTCATGGCGGAGAGATTACAGCAAAAAGCAGTATCGGTCACGGAACAGAATTCAGAATTGTTTTGAAAGATTAAAAAATTTTAAAAAAGTATTGACAAATAATATTACGTGTGTTAAAATGAATTCTGATTTTAAACGCTGAGATGCGGAATAGTAGGTAAATAGTTTTCGCCTTTGAGAGAGATGTCGGATGGTGTGAGACATTGGGAAAGCATTGCCGAACTCGCCGTGGAGCGGTTGCTGTGAACTAATAGTAGGGGCAAACGGGAACTCCCGTAACAGAGTTAAGATGTGTTGGCATCTAAAGGGCATCCTTTCAGGATGAAAAAGAGTGGTACCGCGGAAACAATGAATTTAGCGTTTTCGTCTCTTTAAACTGACAAAGAGACGAAAACGTTTTTTTGTTAGTAAAAATCCTATTTTTAATATTTATATTTTGAAAGGAGTTTTCAGAATGAAAACAATTAACACCGCAGACATTACGCTTAAAAAGCTTTCCGAGGATCGAGCAATCTCGCTGCTCTTCCGTGAAAAATCGGCAATTGCAAATTGTGCAGATGTACTTGGAGCCGATGCCATAGAATTACCTGTTGTTAAAAATCTTCGTGAGGATACAATTATATATAAAACAATCGCACAGAATGTTCAGAATGCGGCACTTGCTATTCCTGTCGGCTTTAACAAAGAAGATGTTGCATCTGTTTGGGAGTGCATTAAGGATGCGAAAAAGCCACGCCTTCAGATTGAGCTTCCTGTTTCAACAATTCAGATGGAATATACATACCATGTAAAGCAGGCTGTTATGCTTGAAAAGATTTCAGAGCTTGTAAAAGCTGCAAAAGAATATTGTAAGGATGTTGAATTCTCTGCACTCGATGCAACAAGAGCAGACATCGACTTCCTTATCTCTGCGGCAAAAGAGGCAGAAGCAAATGGAGCGACGATTGTAACTGTTTGCGATGATGCAGGCGTATCAACACCGGAACAGATTGCAAATATGGTTGAAAAGGTTAAAGAAACGGTAAGAATCCCTGTATATGTTCAGGTTTCGGACCGTATTAATATGGGTGTTGCGTCTGCGTTTGCAGCTGTTTCAAAAGGTGCTGACGGCATTAAATGTGCTATGGCAGGTAAGGATATTCTTTTAACCGCAGAATTTTCTGATGCTGTGCGTGCCTGCGGTTCGCAGATTGATGCACAGCTTAAATTGGACACTACAAAAATACATGCAAGCATAGATGATATGGTTTCGAGCATAAACCACGACAGTTATGAGAATGAACTGACCGTGAGTGATAAGAAAAAGATTTTACTTGACTCAGATTCTTCTGTTGCACAGGTGGCGCAGGCGGCTTCTGTTCTTGGTTATGAGCTGTCTGATTCTGATGTCGGCAATGTATATAAGGCACTTATCGGGGTATGTGAAAAGAAAGGTGCTGTTGGTTCAAAAGAGTTCGAGGCTTTAATTGCAAGCTCTGCAATGCAGGCTCCGTCAACATATCATTTTGAAACATATACAACAACCAGTTCTAATGTAGCAAATTCAATGTCGCAGGTAACACTTAAATGCAATGATGAAATTATCTGCGGCGTGGCTAACGGAGACGGACCTGTTGATTCAGCGTTCAGAGCAATCGAACAGTGCATAGGTCATCACTATGAGCTTGATGATTTTCAGGTTCAGTCTGTAACTGAAGGAAAGGAAGCATTAGGCTCTGCTTTAGTCAGACTTCGCAACAACGGCAAGCTCTATTCCGGCAACGGAACATCAACCGACATTGTTGCAGCAAGTATAAGAGCATATATAAATGCACTTAACAAAATCGTATTTGAGGAGGCGTAATATGAAGATAGTATTTTCAACCAAGAATGTAAGTCGTGCATCCTTTCTTGATACCTGCCGTTATGCCTTTGATTACGGTTTTCACGGTTTTGAAATATACGATGCTATCAAGGAAAGAAATATGCATCATGACAGCATATTAAGGCGGGACCGCATAGCTGATGCAAAAAGAAAACTTGTAAACAGAAATCTTGCTGTTTCAGCACTTCGTATGCCTGAAAGTATTGAAAACGAAAACACTACATCAGATTTAGTGCTTAAATATGTGGATATGGCGTTGACATCAGGAATTTCAAATGTCATTGTCTATATTAAAGAGAATGTTTCTTTTGATGTGCTGGATGAAAAGCTTTCTGCAGCAGTTAAGAAAGCAGAAAATAATGATGTTAATATTTTGTTTGAAACAGTAGGCTATCTTGCCAATACCGAGAATGTAATCGGCATAATTAATCATTTTTCATCAGCATCTATCGGCGCAGCATGGAACGTGCGAGGTACATACTTTGATGCGGGCGAAACATCTGAAGCAACAATCAAAACCTTGGGCGCATACATAAAGTATGTCCGTCTTGGAGATATGAAAGATGGAAAAACAGTCTTAATAGGCGAAGGCGAGCTTGATGTGGCAAAGCTTATAAATTCACTTTCGTCCCTTAACTATGAAGGATATATCTGTGCAGCATGGAATGAAGAAATTAACGACGCAGACATAGTTTTAACTCACTTTGCAAATTATATTTCACAGCTCAACCGTGAAAAGAAAACTTTTGACAAGGCGTACTATAACAGAGATAAGACAGGAACTTTCGTGTGGAAAAAATACGATGTTATTGATGCCACATTCTCTGATGTTCTTGATACAATGGCAGAAAAATATCCCGATCAGTATGCTTTTAAGTATCCCACGCTTGATTATACAAGAACTTATGAACAATTCAGACGCGATGTTGATGAATGTGCTGCTGCTTTGATTTCTTTAGGAGTTAAAGCAGGAGATCATGTTGCGGTATGGGCAACAAATGTGCCCGAATGGTTTATTACATTCTGGGCAACAACAAAAATCGGTGCGGTTTTAGTTACAGTTAATACCGCTTATAAGATTCACGAAATTGAATATCTTTTAAAGCAGTCCGATACACATACTCTTGTTATGATTGAGTATTGCAAGGATATAAACTACAAAGAAATTATTCAGGAGCTTTGTCCTGAGCTTGAAAATTTAGAACCCGGTAAACCTTTGTATTCAAAGAATCTTCCGTTCCTGCGCAATGTTGTTACGTCAGGGTTTTCTATGCCGGGATGCCTTACATGGAATGAGATGCTTTCCCGTTCTTCTCTTGTTCCCCGTGAAGAAGTAAGAAGACGTGCATCGCTTGTTAAGCCTGACGATGTATGTAATATGCAGTACACATCAGGTACAACAGGATTCCCGAAAGGTGTTATGCTTACTCACAGAAATATCGTTAATAACGGTAAAACTATCGGCGACAGAATGGATTTATCAACGGCAGACCGAATGATGATACAAGTGCCTATGTTCCATTGCTTTGGCATGGTTCTTTCGATGACATCTATGATGACACACGGCGGTACACTTTGTCCAATACCGTATTTCTCGCCGAAATCATCACTTGCCTGTGTAAATGATGAAAAAATTACTTGCTTTAATGGTGTGCCCACAATGTTTATTGCAATGTTTAATCATGCTGATTTTGCAAAAACTGATTTCTCGTATATGAGGACGGGAATTATGGCAGGTGCAAACTGCCCGGCAGATTTGATGCGCAGAGCGTCTGTTGAAATGAATATGCGTGAAATTATTTCGGTTTACGGTCAGACCGAAGCTTCTCCCGGCTGTACAATGGGTGAAGTAAATGAAGACCTTGATCACAGAGTAGAAACTGTCGGCAGTGCTTTCCCGGGTGTTGAATGTAAAATCATTGATCCTGAAACGGGAGAAGAACTTCCTGACGGTGAAAGCGGTGAATTTGTTGCTCGCGGCTTTAACATTATGAAAGGCTACTACAAGATGCCCGAAGCAACCGCGCTGGCAATAGATGCTGACGGATGGCTTCATTCCGGTGACATTTGTATGAAAACACCTGACGGATACTATAAGGTAACCGGCAGATTAAAGGATATGATTATCCGTGGCGGTGAAAATCTGTATCCGAGAGAAATTGAGGAATTCTATCTTACCAATCCGAAAGTTCGTGATGTTCAGGTAGTTGGTGTTCCTGATGAAAGATACGGCGAAGAATGCTGTGCATGGGTTATTCTTCATAAGGGCGAAACCGCTGACGAAAACGAAATGAAAGAATTTGGTTATGCTTCAATCGCAAGACATAAAGTACCGAGATATTTTATGTTTGTAAACGAATTCCCGATGAATGCAGCAGGTAAAATACTCAAGTACAAAATGCGCGATGAATCCGCCGAAAAGTTAGGTTTAAAAAAATAATTTGAATATCACAAATAAAAACTGTTCAAGGACGGATGCAAAGCCTTTAGAGAGTTGACGGCGTTGTGAAGCGATTTTTAACGCTTTTGGTCTCGTAGTAAAAATAAAGGCCGAAATAGCAGCCCCCAAAAAACAAAAGCTATGGCACGGACGTAAAAATCCGTGCCATAGCTTTTGGGTATATTAAATTTTGATACAGTGTAAACAAAGAAAAGGAGCAGAACTTAATTAAAGTAATTATAGCTGATTTTTTGTGATTTAGGGCAAAAAAACAAGAGTAAAATCCCGCAAAGCCTTGCTACAACTGCGTTTGAGGCATGAAATGTGGCCAACATGTGGTCAAAACCGAAAAAATGAGGTTTTTCAAACAAAGCAAAAACCTCAGAAACCGCTTGGTTACTGAGGTTTAAGGTGGTCGGGATGACTGGATTTGAACCAGCGGCCCCTACGTCCCGAACGCTCGCTAAAGCCTGATATATAGCGGTTTTGGCTTTTTTTAGCCCTTTCTGCTACATTCAACATACTCTTTGGACATCTTATCTCCACTGTTTCCGTATACTCCAGAGCTAACTGTGGGATAACATGTGGTCAAAA
>JAFYXI010000046.1 GCA_017546245.1 Clostridia bacterium
TTTAGTTGACCACAATAAGCTGATATGTTTATTAAAGCTTTTAAAATCAGGCGGCAAACGCTTAGGCGTAGGAACAGGTCGCTTAAGAGCAGAATCCGAACCGGTACTTATAAGTTGGGGCGCACGTGAGTTTTTTGATGATGATTCAGTAATTACATATAATGATGTAACTTCTGCAGAGGAAACTCTTTCAACATCAGGAGATAATGTGAATTTAACAAAACCACATCCGTTTATGTTTTTAAAAGGACATTTTGGCAATAAAGTATCTGTCGAAGATATTGTGAACAAAAATTATAATAAAGAAAGCATAAGCAGAACTCTTGTAATAGGCGATGCAGGCGCAGACCTGTTTTCTGCAAAAGCAGGTGGCTTTGACTTTGCCGCAGTTTTAACAGGAGTGCAAGGAAAAGACGCCCGTGCTTTTTTTGAGAAAGAAAATGCAACTTTTATTTTAAATGATGTATTGGAATTAATGGTCGAGAAATAATATAAAATAATAATATAATTACTTTTAGGAGGAATTTAAAATGGCAAATCAGGTAACAAAAGACACTATAATTTTAGATGTATTAAAAATGAATCCCGACACAGCTCAGTTCTTTTTTGAAATTGGAATGCATTGTCTGGGATGTCCGTCTGCAAGCGGTGAGTCAATCGCTCAGGCTTGTGCAGTACACGGCGTAGATGCTGATACTTTAATCAATAAGATTAACGCATTTTTAGCAGAAAACTAAAACTATTAAATAGGCTGTCACAGAAAAGTGACAGCCTATTTTTATTTTATTCTTTAATAGTTATCTGCTTTTACTTCAAAATACGCCTGCGGATGTGCACAAACGGCACATACTATTGGTGCAGATGTTCCTATATGAATATGACCACAGTTACGGCAAATCCATATTCTTTCTTCAGGTTTTTTAAACACTTCGCTTTTTTCCATATTAGCAAGCAATGCCTTAAATCTTTCTTCGTGTTCTTTTTCTATATTTGCTACCAACTCAAAAAGCTTTGCTATGCTGTCTAAGCCTTCTTCTTTTGCTGTTTTTGCAAATTCAGGATACATTTCTGTCCATTCGCTGTTTTCTCCTGCTGCAGCAGCTTTTAAATTTTCTTTTGTATTGCTTATGCCATTCAATAATTTAAACCATATTTTTGCGTGTGCTTTTTCATTGTTGGCAGTTAATTCAAAAAGCTCACCAATCTGCTCATACCCTTCGTTTCTGGCAGCCGATGCAAAATAAGTATATTTATTCCTCGCCTGCGATTCACCTGCAAATGCAGTAAGCAAATTTTGTGCTGTTTTTGTTCCTTCCAGATTCATTGTTGTGCCTCCTTGTATATTTTTGTTGTTATGGATAGCTTAACCAATAATTATAAAAATATACAAAAAGACCGCAACAAAATGTTGCGGTCACAAAAATACTATATTTATTATAAAATTTCTTTTTTAACTATTTCGTGCATTGCATCGATCTTAGTTTCGCCATCATCTAAAGATTTTGCCGGCACAGAATAGTAAAACTTAATTTTCGGCTCTGTTCCCGACGGACGCATAATAAAGAATCCGCCGCCGGAAAGTTCAAAGTAAAGCACATTTGTACTTACCATATCAATAGGCTCTTGTGTACCTCTTTCAAAATCATATCTTTTCTGTTCCGCGTAGTTGCGAAGTGCCACAAACTTAACATCACCTAAAGCCTCAGGCGGATTTTGAGCCGTATCTTTCATAAGCTGAGCCATTTTTTCCATACCGTCTGCACCTTCCATGGTAACAGATACGGTACGTTCAACAAAGCATCCGAATTTGTCATACAGCTTTAGCAACGCTTCTCTTAAACCAATGCCGCGCAGCTTATATACCGCCGCCATTTCGCAGGCTAAAAGTGCTGCGGCAACTGCATCTTTATCGCGTGCATATGTGCCCGGTAAATATCCGTAGCTTTCTTCGAATCCGAACAGATACTCACCCTCGTTTTTACCCTCTTTTGATTTTATTACCTCGGCAATGTTTTTAAATCCGGTAAATACGTCATATACCTTAACTCCGAACTCTGCCGCTATATTTTTAACCAAATCGGTTGTTACAATTGTTTTTACTATATAATCGCCCGCTTTTACCTCTCCGCGAGCTGATTTTTCAGTTAAAACATATTCCGTTAAAAGCTCACCCGTCTGATTTCCGGTTAAAACATCATAATCACCGCTGTCGTTTTTAGCTAAAACACCAATTCTGTCAGAATCAGGGTCTGTTCCTATAATAATGTCTGCACCGATTTCTTTTGCAAGCTCAATTGCGAGTGCAAAGCCTTCTTTATCCTCGGGATTCGGAGATTTAACAGTAGAAAAATTCGGGTCAGCCACAACCTGCTCTTCTACGGGATACAGATTTTTAAAGCCTGCCATTTTTAAAATCTCGCAAACAGCCTTAAAGCCTGTGCCGTGAAACGGTGTGTATACAATTTTAAAATCATCTGCCGACTTTTTTATAAGGTCAGGATTAATACTGCATTTTATTACCTCAGCTAAGAAAGCATCAACAATGTTTTTGCCGACCATTTCAATTAAGCCGCTCTTTTTACCCTCTTCTTCTGATACGCTTTTTGCACCGGAGAAAATATCCATTTTTTCTATATAACCCATCACATGAGCAGAAGGTGCAACACCTAACTGTGCTCCGTCCTCGCCATATACTTTATATCCGTTATATTTTGCCGGATTGTGACTTGCAGTAATCATAACACCTGCAAAGGTTTTTAAATATCTTACTGCAAACGAAAGCACAGGTGTAGGATTCATCTCATCAAAAACATATGCCTTAATACCGTTAGCCGCAAAAACCTTTGCACTTTCCATTGCAAATTCTGCCGAATAATGACGGCAGTCATACGCAATAACAACACCTCGTTTTGTAGCCTCTGCCCCTTCGCTGTTAATATAGTTTGCAATGCCCTGAGCAGTTCTTCTTACTGTGTAGTTGTTCATACGGTTTGTGCCAGCACCCAAAACTCCTCTTAAGCCTGCTGTGCCAAAATCTAAATCACGGTAAAAACGGTCTTCTATTTCTTCTTCGTTTGCCTCTATCGCTTTAAGCTCATCTTTTGTTTTCTCATCAACAAACTCACTCAAAAGCCAGCTTTCATATTCCTTTTTAAAATCCTTTGCCATATATTATCTCCTCTCTGTTATTCGGTAGCTTCTCCTGTCCACCATACCATTCCGTCTTCGGTTTCGGTGGTCGTTTCAGTATTTGTTGTAACCGAATTATCCGACGGAATTTCAGGTTCTGTTTGTGTATTACCGCTACTCTCCGAATTTTCTCCGGTCTGCGAATCACCGGTTTGCTCTCCCTGAATTATTGTTGTTCCCTCTGCCGGCGGATTATTCACACCACTGCCCGGCTCATTTTCATTCAGGCCACTTTCTTCATGTTTAATTTCATCATCTATCTCGTTTTCCGGTTCTACTTCATTTATATGCGATGAACAAAAGCTGACAGGCTGTGTTCCAACCTTAAAATATTCTTTTCTTACACTTCCGCTGGTTTCACAAATACCGGTTGCAATTTTTCCGCTATGCTGACAAATAGCACGTTCAGTCATATTGTTAGGCTTAACCAATGTTTTTATTTCTATATCAGAATGAATCTGATCCATAACCTTTTTCCATATAGAGGCACACGGATTACCTAAGCCTGACATTTTCTGCGGAATATCGTATCCAAACCATACAGCACCTACATAGTTAGGTGTAAAACCTACAAACCAACGGTCTATATCGTCAGATGTTGTACCTGTTTTACCTGCTGCAAATACTCCGTTTGCAAGATTTGCCGCACGTCCTGTACCATTCCACGACGACACAACACCACGCATCATATTTGCCATTGTATAAGCTGTAGTATCACTCATAGCTTTATGGGTTTCGGGTTTGTTCTGCAGAATTACTCTGCCCTTTGCATCAACAACCTTAGTATAGGTAATCGGCTTGGTATATACACCGCCGTTTACAAACGGAGCATATGCCGCTGTCATTTCTTCAACCGAAACACCGTCAGTTAAGCCACCCAATCCCAACGATGAATAAAATTTATCAGAATATACTTTTCCGTCTTCTCTTTTTTCACTTCTGACAAGTGACGAAATAGGAAGATTTTTTGTCAGAAAGTCAAATGATTTATCAACCGAAAGCTTATCTAAAATACGAACCGCAGGAATATTTCTTGATTCTTCCAATGCCTGACGTACTGTAATTTTACCTTTAAATTTGTAATCAGCATTTCTAGGTTCCCAGTCGCCTATTTTAAGATGGCTGTCGTCAACTATTGTTGCAGGAGTTACGACACCCTCTTCAACAGCAGGTGCATAAACAGACAGCGGCTTTATTGACGAACCGGGCTGACGAAGAGTCTGTGTTGCACGGTTTAACACACGGTTACCGGTTTTTTCGCCTCTGCCGCCGACAATTCCTCTAACATATCCTGTATAAGGGTCCATAACAAGCATGGCAGACTGCGGTTTAACCTTGCCCGCGCCGGGAAAGTTGCTGTCTTTTGTAAACACGTTTTCCATTGCCTGCTGAACTTTTGGATCCATTGTTGTATAAATTTTAAGTCCACCTTTAAAAATTGCCTTTGTGGCATCGCTTTCAGACATTTTCTGACGTGTCATAAGGTCTTGCATAACATCAACAACAATCTGGTCAATAAAGTATGACTGAATTCTCGTTCCTTCTGTTTTTGCTGTTCCTTTTTTAAGCTTAAGCTCAGCAGCCTTTGCATCGTCGCATTCTTCTGCCGATATGTAGCCAAGCTCTTTCATTTTATTTAATACGGTTTCCTGCTTTTTCTTATGCTCTTCAAAATTTAAAAGCGGGTCATACTTCGAAGGATACTGCGTAATACCTGCAATTGATGCGCATTCTTCTAAATTAAGCTGCGAAACATCTTTACTGAAATAAATATTTGCAGCCGCCTGAACCCCGTGACACCCTTGTCCCAAATAGATTGTATTCATATACATTTCAACAATCTGGTCTTTACTCATCTTGGTCTCAAGATTTAATGCACGAATTATTTCCTGAATTTTTCTTATAGGCGAACGGTCATTATCACCCGTAACATTTTTAATAAGCTGCTGTGTTATCGTAGAACCGCCATAGGTATCGTTTCCGGTAACCCAACCCAAAAATGCACCAAAGGTTCTTTTCCAGTCAACTCCGCGATGTTTTTCAAACCTTTCATCCTCAATTGCGACAAAAGCATTTCTTAAATTTTCGGGTATGTTTTCTAAATCTACCCATATGCGATTCTGTTCAGAATACAGTCTGTCCATCTCAACAGGCTCGCCGGTTTTTTCATCAATATAATATACTATCGAAGTAAAGTCCATATTATATTCATCTGCAATCAATTCCATGCTGTTATCAATAAAACCAAGCATAGCGCCGCCGACAACCGCCGTTAAAAGTATAATTACAGCTAAAGTTATCAATAAAAATCTGCGAAATGCATACTTAAAACCGAGCTTTTTCTTTTTTGTTTTATTCCCCGTGTTGTTTGAGTTGGCTTTTTGTACATCGTTATTACCTCTCACACAATCACTCCTTTTCTGTTGTTTAAGTCAATGTAAAATTAAATATAATATTCCTATTATATTTTATTTTAACCTAAAATCGTTACAAAAGTATTACACAAAAGTGATTTTATCATTACATACACCGTCATTTAAATAATTAAAGCTTTTTTGTATAATTTTATGCAAATAAGGTAAAAATTATAACATAAATTATTTTTACATATTAAATTTGAAAAGGAAGTGATTTTGTGTATAAATCTCCGTACAGAAAAAAAAGAAGTAAATGGTGGCTCGCATTTATATTTATTTTGTCGGTAGCATTAGGTTTAGGAGTAGGATATGCAGGTGCAAAGCTTTTGTCACTGCCTGATAAAATAGAAGCAATTCCGCAAAACGATGCCGAAAACTATTTATCACCCGAGCCGACACCATCAAAAACAGCAGAACCGTCAAAGGCTGTTACAGCTTTAAGTACACCATTTGATGACGAAGCACCTAAAATGCCGGCTAAAGAGGGATTTTTGGTAAAGACAACCGATGGCAAGGTTTGCGTTTATAAAATTTATGCTGACGGCAGAACCACATACAGCCAGACCTTACCCGTTGACCTTGATGACCTGCCCGAAGCTGACCGCAAAAAGCTTTCGGGCGGAATATATTTGGAAACACGAACACAACTTGCAGAGCTTACCGAAGACTATAGTTCTTAACCATTTTCTTATCATTAATAAAGAGATTATAAAAGGGCTGTCTCAATAATCATATATAGCGAATAATTATGCCATGTTTGGTTGCAGGGAATGGATTTATCCATTCCGCGGAACGCATTAATGCGTTACCTACAATATTTCGTGCATAAATATTTATAAAAAATGATTATTGAGACAGCCCCTTTTTGTCGTTTTATCTAAAAATCTTCCTTATAATTTAGTTAAGATTTACCCGTTTTTTTTAATAAATCTATTGTAATCACCGCAAATTTTTGATATAATGTTAATCGGTGAAAATTTGATTTTTTTCTATATAATTGAAATCAGATTTATCCGATTGTTAAAAATGAGTGTGCGCAGCAAATGCGGCACTATTATAGGAGGTTAAAGAATGAGTACGATGAACAAGCTTACCGATTTACAGGCTCGCCGCGCAGAAATTGAAGCAGGCGGCGGTACTGAAAAGGTAAAAAAACAGCACGACTCAAACAAGCTGACCGCACGTGAACGTTTAACTCTGCTTTTTGATGAAGGCAGCTTCGTTGAAATTGATGCATTTGTAACACACAGATGTTCAAATTTTGATATGCCTGAAACAAACGCACCGGCAGAGGGCGTAGTTACCGGATACGGTACAGTTGACGGTCGTTTGGTTTATGCATACGCACAGGACTTTACCGTAATTGGCGGTTCTTTAGGCGAAATGCATGCTAAAAAAATCTGCAAGGTTATGGATATGGCAATGAAAATGGGGGCACCCATTGTTGGAATGAACGATTCCGGCGGTGCAAGAATCCAGGAAGGATTGGATGCACTTTCAGGCTTTGGCGAAATCTTTATCAGAAACACCAAAGCATCAGGTGTTATTCCTCAGATTTCAGTTATTATGGGACCTTGCGCAGGTGGCGCAGTTTACTCCCCTGCTATTACCGACTTTGTATTTATGGTTGAAAACACAAGCCAGATGTTTATTACAGGTCCGTCTGTTATTAAATCTGTTACAGGCGAAGACGTTTCATCCGAAGATTTAGGCGGTGCTATGGCGCACAGCGAAAAAAGCGGTGTGGCACATTTTGCCTGCAAGGATGATAAAGAGTGTATCGCAGAGGTCAGAAAGCTCTTATCTTACCTGCCGTCTAACAATTTAGCAGATGCTCCGGCAGTTGCTCCGGCTGATCCGATTAACCGTCTGTCAGAAAAGCTTACAACAATTATCCCCGATACACCAAATAAATCATACGATATGAAAGAGGTTATCGCAGAAATCGTTGACGGTGGCGAAATTTTTGAGGTATTACCGAAGTTTGCACAAAACATAATTACCTGTTTTGCAAGAATGAACGGCGAAACAGTTGGTATTATCGCAAATCAGCCTAAGGAATCTGCAGGCAGCTTAGATGTTGATTCTGCTGATAAGGCTGCAAGATTTGTACGCTTTTTAGACTGCTTTAACATTCCGATTATAACCTTGACTGATGTACCTGGATATTTACCCGGCGTATCTCAGGAGCATAACGGAATTATCCGTCACGGTGCTAAGCTTTTATATGCTTACTCCGAGGCAACCGTTCCTAAAATCAATGTTATTTTAAGAAAGGCTTACGGCGGTGCATACATCGCAATGAGCTCAAAGCACTTAGGCGCAGATATGGTTTATGCATGGCCGACATCTGAAATCGCTGTTATGGGTCCTGACGGTGCGGCAAATATTATTTTCCGCAAGGATATTAAAGAATCTGCTGACCCGGTAGCAACCCGTTCAGAGAAAATCGAAGAATACCGTCAGCAGTTTGCAAATCCTTACGAAGCTGCCAAACGCGGTTTTGTCGATGATATTATCGAGCCTGACTCTACCCGTCCGCGTATTATTGCTGCACTTGAGATGCTTCGCAGCAAGCGTGAATCATTGCCGGCTAAAAAGCACGGCAACATTCCGCTTTAATACAGCACATGCGGAATAAATTGATTAGGTGGTGAAAATATGATTTCTATGGATACAATTATAAGCGGAGGCGTTGTCAGCGTTATCGGCTTAGGTACGGTCTTTGCAGTTTTAGCTATCTTGTGGGGAGTTCTTGAAATAATGCGTGTTATATTCGCACCAAAAACCGAAATTGCCCCCAAAAAAGAAAGCGCACCTGCTCCGGCACCGGAACCTGCTCAGGCACCGGTGGTTACCCAACAGGCGGCACCGGCAGCTGATACGGCAGATGACGAAGAGCTGATTGCTATATTGACTGCAGCAATCGCAGCTTCGCTTAATACATCAACATATAAACTCAACATTAAATCATATCGTCAGATTAACAACGGCACGCCTGTATGGAATGCAGTATCGCGCCGTGAAAATCTGCAATAATTAATAGGAGGAATTAACTATGAGAAAGTTCAACATAAGTGTTAACGGAAAATCATACGAAGTAGAAGTAGAAGAAATCGGTGGCGCACCGAGTGCTCCGGTATATACACCGGCTGCTGCACCTGCAGCTGCTCCGGCACCGGCTGCAGCTCCTGCTGCTCCGGCTGCACCTGCTCCGGCTCCTGCTGCCGGCGGTACAGAAGGCGCAACTAAAATTGCAGCTCCTATGCCTGGTACTATCCTTGCTATAAATGCAAAAGTTGGCGACACAGTAGCAGAAGGACAGGCAATCGTTATTTTAGAAGCTATGAAAATGGAAAACGAAATCGTTGCTCCTAAAGCAGGTAAAATTACTTCTATCAATGTTAATCAGGGCGCAAGTGTTAACTCAGGCGACCTGCTTGCAACAATGGAGTAATCTGCTTTTAAACCGAATTGGAAAGGGTGAATTTAATTGGATTTATTTATAAACGGTATTCAAAGCTTTTTAGCCAGTACCGGTATTGCCAAAATATTTGCCGCAACAGAATTAACAGCTGTCCAGTATGCAGGTATTGACTTTGGTGCAATTATAATGATTGCTATTTCGTGCCTGCTTATATATCTTGCAATCGGCAAAAA
>JAFYXI010000047.1 GCA_017546245.1 Clostridia bacterium
AAAAGGGGCTGTCTCAATAATCATATATAGCGAATAATTATGCAATGTTTGGTTGTAGGGAATGGATTTATCCATTCCGCGGAACGCATTAATGCGTTCCCTACAATATTTCGTGCATAAATATTTATAAAAAATGATTATCGAGACAGCCCCTTTTATGTTTAAACTCAAGTGCCCAGATAGGAAAAGTGCATATAATCCTTTGGATTTCTCCACGCATCTCCGCCCCAGGTAAATCCGTACTTTTCAAAGGCACGAATAACATCACCATAAGGTGTTATTGAATATGGGTCCTCATTCGGCTTCCAGTGCGAGCCGATTACAGTTCCGTTGTCGTAAATGCAATAATTTTCGTTAGCATTTATGTCAATTGCAGTTCCGCCGTTATGCTCACTTCTGCCTCCACGCCATGCGTAACCGCCGATATCCTTTATCGGAAACTTCTCTTCTCCGTTATAAATTTCTTCAAAAACAAGCTTTACTTTATCGGCAATTTTATTATGTACAATAAGACTTGCAGTTCCCGGAATTTTTTCATCACCGTTTAGTTTCCAGACAGGAACTTCTATAGTCTGCATTAACGGCTCTGCTTCTTCCTGTGATTGCGGATAATTTTCTGAAATTTCCTGTGCATCTTCGTTAAATATCGCATTAGTAGAAAACTCACATTCATCAAATTGTGTGTCATTATATACTTCTATAACGTATTTTCGGTTAGGTACTGTTTCAAAAGTTAAAAAATTATCTTCTGTTTCATATGTAACTGTTTCGTTTGGAGATATATCATCTTCATAATATGACATTCTTTTTTCTGTAATCTTAACTGTATACTCATCAGCATTTGAAATTTTATCCCACTTAATTGTTGCTGTTTGTTCGTCCGCATCACTTGCGCAAGATATTTTTAAATCTGTTTTTTCATATTCAGATTCAGAACTAACAGGAATTGCCGTTTCAATCTCCGTTTCACTTTTGAGATTAACAGTTCGCATTATAAGCGAAATTGCCATTTCCCATGATACCTTTTCTTTAGGTGCAAATTTTCCGTCATCATATCCGTTTATAATTTTTTCAGATGATGCTTTGGCAACATAAGGCTTTGCCCATTCGCTTATTTTGTCAAAATCGGTGAATTTTTCGTCAAATTCAGATGGCAATTTAAGTTTTTCATCTTCTGCTACCGCCTTAAACAGCAAAATTATTTTTGCCATTTCTTCTCTGGTGGTATATCCGGCAGAGTCAAACATCCCATCGCCTTTTCCGTTCATAATTCCAAGCTCAAACACAGCAGATGCCGCTTTTGAGATAGTATCGGCATATGGTGATTCTTTGGGCTCGTACTCTTTTCCTGTAATATTTTCATACGCATTTAAAACAAGCTGTGCTATATCTATACGACAAATTGGCTTGGTGTAATCCCCTTCTAACTGTTTATCGGGAATTATTTCACACTCCATTGCTGAATCAATTGACTCTTGTGCCCATTTACTGTTAACTTGTTTTGCGTATGCAGACACAGACGAAATTACAAGTGCAAACAATGTCAGCATCAAAATTAACTTTTTTGCGATAATTTTCAAAATTATCCCTCTTCCTGTGTTTTATAATTTCTTTTGTAATTCTTTTACCTTGTCACGAAGTTTTGCCGCATCTTCAAAACGCAGTTCAGTAGCCGCCAGACGCATTTGCTCGGTTAAAATTTCAATCTGAAGATTAATATCCATTGACTTTGTAATTTTAATATCCTTTACGCTCTCATCCGGTGCTTCATCTGTTGCCGAAATAGTTTCGCGGATGTCCTTGATAATCGTTTTGGGCACAATGCCGTGCTTTTCATTATATGCCATCTGGATTTTTCTGCGTCGTTCTGTTTCAGAAACAGCACGTTTCATAGAGCCTGTCATATTATCGGCATACATAATAACTCTGCCGTTTGCATTTCGTGCCGCACGGCCTATCGTTTGAACAAGCGACGTTTCTGAACGTAAAAAACCTTCTTTGTCGGCATCCAATATCGCCACGAGCGAAACCTCGGGAATATCCAACCCTTCTCTTAAAAGGTTAATGCCGACCAGCACATCGAAAAGACCTGCACGCAGGTCACGCACGATTTCCATTCGCTCCATTGTTTTTACCTCTGAATGAAGATAGCGCACCTTTATATCCATATCTCTTAAATAGTCAGTTAAATCCTCTGCCATTTTTTTGGTGAGAGTTGTAATCAATGTGCGTTCGCCCCTTTCTATCTGCACATTAATTTCACTTACCAAATCATCAATCTGACCTTTTATAGGTCTTATGGTTACCTCAGGATCAACAAGTCCCGTCGGTCTTATTACCTGCTCTACTATCTGCGTAGAACGCTCTCGCTCATACGGTGCCGGGGTTGCGCTTACATACACAATCTGATTAAGTCTGTCATCAAATTCGCTAAATGTAAGAGGTCTGTTATCAAACGCCGACGGCAGACGAAAGCCGTATTCTACAAGCGATTCTTTTCTTGAACGGTCACCGTTATACATCGCTCCTACCTGCGGAATGGTAACATGTGACTCATCGACAACAAGCAGAAAATCGTCCGGGAAATAATCTAAAAGTGTAAAAGGAGCTGAACCGGGTGCACGTCCACTTATGTGCCTTGAATAGTTTTCTATTCCCTGACAAAAACCTATTTCGCGCATCATTTCAATATCATAGTTCGTACGTTGCTCTATTCTTTGCGCCTCTAAAAGCTTATCGTTTTCTTTAAAGTATTTTATTCTTTCTGCAAGCTCTTCTTCAATTGTACCTATTGCTTTTTCCATTTTTTCTTTTGTTGTTACATAGTGCGACGCAGGATAAATTGCCACGTGCTTTCTTACACCTAAAACCTCGCCGGTAAGTGCATCTATTTCAGTAATTCTGTCTACCTCGTCACCGAAAAATTCTACTCTTATAGCCTTGTCCGATGTACTGGCAGGGAAAATTTCGACAACATCACCACGCACACGAAACTTCCCTCTGACAAAGTTTAAGTCGTTTCGTTCATACTGTATGTCAACCAGTTTTTTTAGCACTTCATCCCTGCTCTTTTCCATCCCCGGTCTTAGCGACACTACCAATTCGTTATAGTCAATCGGGTCACCCAAGCCGTATATACACGACACGCTGGCTACTATAATAACATCACGCCGTTCAAAAAGTGCAGCTGTGGCACTGTGGCGCAACTTATCAATTTCATCGTTTACAGAAGAATCCTTTTCAATATAGGTGTCTGTATGCGGAATGTACGCCTCCGGCTGATAATAGTCATAATAGGACACAAAAAATTCAACTGCATTTTCAGGAAAAAACTCTTTAAATTCGCTGCAAAGCTGAGCAGCAAGAATTTTGTTATGCGCAAGCACCAGCGTTGGCTTATTAACCTTTTGAATAAGATTGGCAACAGTAAAGGTTTTGCCCGAGCCTGTAACACCCAAAAGGACTTGCTCTCTGTCGCCGCGCAATATTCCCTCTGCTAATCTGTCAATCGCTTCGGGCTGGTCACCCGTCGGTTTATACTGCGATATAAGCTTAAATTGATTTTTTGTTTCCATATATTTTATCAGCCTTTCATAAGGACATTTTCAGAACAAATGTTTGTGTTTATATGATACTATTTTCTGTGTCTTTTGTCAATAGTATTTAACTGTATGTTAAATATATTCGCACAAAAAAAGCGGCTAAAAGCCGCTTTTTAAATATTTTATTCTCTTTCTTCCATTGGTACATAAGGTACACGTTTGCAAATGCTCTTATATGCAGGACGGATAATTTTCTTGCCGTACATAACTTCTTCAATTCTATGTGCACACCAACCCGGCATACGCGCGATAGCAAAGAGCGGTGTGTAAAGCTCTTCAGGAATGTTAAGGCATTTATAAACAAAGCCTGAATATAAGTCAACGTTAGCACACATTGGCTTATCGCCTTTTATACGGGCAAATATTTCAGGTGTAAGCTCTTCGATAAGCGAATAAAGCTTAAATTGTTCCATATTACCGGTTGCATCTGCAAGCTGCTCTGCCTGCTGTTTAAGGTATACAGCACGCGGGTCTGAACGTGTATAGATTGCATGACCCATACCGTAAACAAGACCTGATTTATCGTAGCTTTCTTTATGAAGAAGCTTTTCAATATGCTTTGCAATCTGGTCACGATCGTTTATGTCTGTTATATTTGCTTTAAAGTCTTCAATCATACCCATAACCTTGCGGTTTGCACCACCGTGCTTTGGTCCTTTAAGCGAACCGATAGCCGCAGAAATCGCAGAGTATGTATCTGTACCTGATGATGACAGCACGCGTGTTGTAAACGCGGAGTTATTACCGCCGCCGTGCTCTGCGTGCAGAACAAACGCAGTATCTAAAACTTCTGCCTCAAGCTCGGTGAACTTGTTGTCCGGACGAATCATATATAAAAAGTTTTCAGCAGCCGACAATCCTTTTTGCGGATTGTGAATATAAAGGCTTTTGCCATCATAGTAATGTGCCTTTGCCTGATAGCAATATGCAGCCATTGTAGGAACGCGCGCAACTAATAACATTGACTGACGCATAAGATTATAAAGGTCGGTCGCATCTGCGTTATCATCGTATGAATAGGTTGTCAGTACGCATCTTGACAGCTTATTCATAATATCCGCACTCGGATTTTTCATTATAACATCTTCGCGGAAGTTATAAGGAAGAGGTCTTAACTCGCTCATAAGATTTTTAAAATCTTCAAGCTCCTGATTATTCGGAAGCTTTCCGAACAAAAGCAGATAGCTTGCCTCTTCATAGCCAAAACGACCTTCTTTTTTGCAGGCATTAATAATATCTCTTACATCTATACCGCGATATGACAAAACACCTTCATCAGGCATTTTATCGTCTTCATAAAGAATATAACCGTGAACCTGTCCTACGCGTGTTAAGCCTGCCAACACACCTGTTCCGTCACTATTTCTAAGTCCGCATTTAACCTTTGCAGAATCATATTTTTTCGAAAGATTTGCAGTATTGCTTTCAAGCATATCGCACCAGTTAGAAAGCGCACTTTTAAAATACTCATTGTTTTCCAATTAATCTCACCAGCCTAAATATGTATAATAATGTATTATTTTAAACTAAAACAGACAATTTGTCAAGCAAAAGGCCGGATTAAACCCGACCTTTTTGCTTGTGTTGAGATATATGTATAATAAGCTTTATAAAATAATAATATTTTTACTCATTAAAGTCCTACTCTCTCCGGTGCTGCCAGGTCAACTAACTGCTCTAAGAAAATAGATTCGTGACCTGATTCTGACATCATTTTACCTACTGTATATATTTTTTCTGCATACTCGGGCTGATAGCTGAAGTAATCAGAATAGAAATATTGTTCGTGGTTACCTATACCGACAAGTTCATCATCAAGTCTTGTTGCAAGCTCCTCTTTAAGCTCTTCGTTAGTGAAAAGATTTAAAACAATTCCGTCACAGGTTCTTTTAAAGCACATTCCTGTTTCGGGGTCTTTGATATATTTAAGTGTTCTTACATTGTTATCAAATTCTATATCATCAATGTGATTATATCCGCAGATTGATTTTGCAATCGCCAAATCCTTGGTATCTCTGGTAAAGAGCATAGTTTCAGGCTGACGGTTGTTTAAAAGTCTTTGTGAGTGACCATATGGCAATGTAGAAGGGTCGCCGCTGTATGGCACACGTGTTCCGATAGTGGCAGACATAATTTTGCCGCCGCAATCATAAATTGCACGGCATCCCTCTTTACTTACGGGCAGCCAATGCGGAACAATACCGTATGTAAAGCTGTTATCACCTGCAAAACGGCGAACCTCGTTTACTGTTAATTCGAACAGCTTTTTAGTATCTTCATATGTTGCGTTTACATGCGGATAGTCAGGAAACTCCTGTTTTGAATGGAACGAAAATTTAAGCCAGTCAGATGCTGCGCTAAACTCATCTTTATATGTATCCGGAACTTCTGAAAGCGTAAACTCATCCATTCCGTAGTAATAATCGGTACGATAAAAAGCATTAAGCTGAGTTTTTACACCATAGTCATCGTGAGCCTTTTTTAATACGCTAAAAAGCGGAATATCAAACAAAGATTTTGGCTTTTGTCTTGATAAATCTCTTAATGCCCAGATAACGTCATCAATAAAGTAATAATAATATTTTTTCTCCATCTCTCATTTCTCCTTGTTAGTTAAATATGTTAAATACATAATATCATAAAATAAGACTATTGGCAAATACTATAATTTATTTTTTCCAAGTTCAACCAATTCTTCAATAAATATACACTCTCTGCCTGCCTCTTTTAAGGTTTTTGCCATCAAATAAATTTTTTCTTCATATTCAGGCTGATAAGCAAAATAATCCTTAAAGAAATACTGTTCGTGATTGCCTATGCAAATAAGCTCGTCATTTTTTCTTCTTTCAAGCTCTGCCTTAAGTTCTTCTACATTAAAAAGATTCAAGTCAAAATTATCGTCAAGTTTTTTTAAATTAAGACCTGTTTCTTCATCTTTTATGTATCCTAAAACCTTGTCGTTTTGCTCTAAGGCAGGATCATCAAAATGATTGTAGGCGCAAATTCCGCTTTCTATTGCCACATCTTTAGTATCGCGTGTAAACAGCTTGGTTTCAGGCTTTTTAAAGTTTAAAAGTCTTTGTGCATGGCCATAAGGAAGCGACGCCATATCGCCGTCAAATTCTCTAGTTTTTCCTACTGTAACTCCAACGATTTTCGCACCCGAATCATAAAGGGCACGGCAACCGTCTTTGCTTACAGGAAGCCAATGCGGAATAACGCCATAGCCAAAGCATTCTTCTCCTGCAAAGCGGATTATCTCGTTTTTAATCGTATTAAACAGCTTATAAATATCATCGTATGTAGAATTTACATGAGGATAATCAGGAAATTCCTGAAAAGAGTGAAAACCAAGCTTAAGCCAGTCTGAATTTGCCTTAAATTCCTCTTTATACGCATCGGTCACCTCTGCTAATGTAAACTCGTCCATTCCGTAATAGTAGTCTGTTCTATAGAACAAATTCAGCTGTGTTTTTAAATCATACTTTTCGTGTGCATTTTTTAAAATTTTAAAAAACGGATTATCAAAAATTGACTTTGGCTTTTGACGGGTTAAATCTCTTAAAACCCATATTACATCATCAATAAAAGAAAAATAATATTGCTTATTCATAAATAACCTCTCTTTCTGATTTACATTTTACATATTTTAAATCAAAATATCAATTTTCCGTTTATTGTTACGCTTTCTATTTTCGCGTCAAAGCTCATCGGTTTTCCTGACATTAAGATAAAATCTGCATCTTTTCCGGCTTTTAAGCTTCCTACACGGTCAGCTATACCTGTATTTTTTGCAGCATTAATTGTAATAGCTTTTAATGCCGCACGTTCAGATAATCCGTTTTTAACCGCCATAACTGCACTCAGATAAAGCTGCTGGATAAGAATTTCGCTGTGGTCAGTCATAATAGAAAACTCTATTCCGCGTTTTTCGAGCTCTGTATATGCCTCGTATGACAAATTGCGAAGCTCAGGCTTTGACTTACCTGTCATGGTTGGTCCTAATGTTATCGGCAGATTCTTTTCTGCTAAAATATCAGCAATTAAATGTGCCTCTGTACAATGCTCTAAAGTTATCCAAAGGTCAAACTCTTCACCGATACGAATTGCCGTGCATATATCATCTGCTCTGTGTGCGTGCATTTTAAGCGGAATTTCTTTTTTTATAACGGGCATTAGGCTGTCCATTTTAAAGTCAAATTCCGGTCGGCTTTTATTTTCAGGTTCCTCTTTATATTCGTCCCATTTACGAGCATATTCTTTTGCTTTATACAAGGTTTCACGCATCAGCGCAACACTTGCCATTCTGGTTTTTGGCATTGCACCTCTGGCAGAATGTATTCTTTTCGGATTTTCGCCAAACGCTGCTTTTTGAGCAACGGGAGCTTTTAAAATCATTTTATCTACGCAATTGCCGTCGGTTTTTAAAGCTGCAAACTGTCCTCCTAAAACATTGGCGCTGCCGGGACCTGTTACAACTGTTGTGACACCTGACATTTTGGCATTATAAAATGCCTCGTCAAAAGGATTTACAGCATCAATTCCCCTTATATGCGGAGTTATCGGGTCTGTGCTCTCGTTTAAGTCCATACCCTCCTGACCTATGGCTTCTTCCCACACGCCTACATGACAATGTGCATCAATAAAACCCGGCAAAAGCGTTAAACCGGCGGCATCAACTATTTCGCACGATTCATCTACCGACGGCATATTTTTCATATCGCCTACTTCTGCAATTTTTTCTCCGTCAACAAGCATATAACCGCACGAAAAATCTTCATTTTCCATTGTAATTATGTTTGCATTTTTAATAAGCTTCATATTTTTCCCCTCTCAATCGCCTTGTTAAATCATTATGTTAAACTATTAATTTATATATATCAATATTTTAGCACACACAATTATAATAGTCAAATTTAATAATAAAAAATTCCTTAAAACAGTTGACAGAAAAGCCATAAAAGATTATTATATATAATTAGGGTATTATAGGATAATTATGAACATAATCTGAAAGGAACGAATGAAATGAAAGTATCGAATATGCTATTGTCCACTTTAAGAGAGGTGCCTGCCGAGGCGGAAACCACCAGCCATCAGCTTATGCTGCGTGCCGGCTTGATTCGCAAACTCGCAGCAGGAGTTTACTCTTTTTTACCTCTTGGACATCGCGTTTTAAATAAAGTTGAAAATATCATCCGCGAAGAAATGAATGCAGAAGGCGCTCAGGAAGTATTAATGTCTGCTCTGCTTCCGGCTGAAGCTTATCAGGCATCCGGTCGCTGGGAGGTTTTCGGCTCTGATATGTTCCGTTTAAAAGACCGTAACGACCGCGACTTTTGCTTAGGACCTACACACGAAGAAATTTTTACGGATACAGTAAAAGCTTGTGTTAAGTCATACCGTCAGCTTCCTTTAACTCTTTATCAGATTCAGACAAAATACCGCGACGAACGCCGTCCGCGTTTTGGTGTTATGCGTTCTCGCGAATTTATAATGAAAGATGCATACAGCTTTGATATGAGTCAGGAGGGGCTTGATTTATCATACGAAAAAATGTACCGTGCATACTGCAAGGCTTTTGACCGCATGAATCTTGACTATATCGTTGTTGATGCCGACTCAGGTGCTATGGGCGGCTCAGGCTCGCAGGAATTTATGGTTAAGTCTGACACGGGCGAAGATACTATCGCATACTGCCCTGCCTGCTCTTATGCAGCTAACGTTGAAAAGGCTGAATGTATACCTGAAAAAATGGAAAAAGAAGCACCAAAGCCTATGGCAAAAATTCACACTCCGCACGCAGGCACAATCGAAGAGCTTGTTGCATTTTTAAATACTGACAGCAAACATTTTGCAAAAACTATTTTATATCAGGCAGGCGAAAAGGTTGTTGCTGTTATGGTTCGCGGCGACCGCGAAATTAACGAGGTTAAGCTTATAAACCATTTAGGAATTAACGAGCAGGATTTAGAGCTTGCATCTGCTGACACAGTTGTTAATGTAACAAATGCTGCAGTTGGTTTTGCCGGACCCGTCGGACTTTCTGTTCCTGTAATTGTTGATAAAGAAGTTATGGAAATGACTAACTTTATCGTAGGTGCTAACGAAACTGATTATCACTTTGAAAATGTGAACGTAACAGACTTTACGCCGGCAGCTGTAATCGATGTCCGCACAATTGTTGAAGGCGATGTTTGCCCGAAATGCGGTCAGCCGATTAAAACTACTCAGGGTGTTGAGGTTGGACATATATTCAAGCTTGGAACAAAATATACCGATGCTTTAGGTTGTACTTATTTGGATGAAAGCGGCAAGCCGCAGTCTATGATTATGGGTTGCTACGGAATCGGCGTAAGCCGTACCATCGCTGCAGTTATCGAACAGTTCAGCGACGAAAACGGAATCGTATGGCCGGTAAGCGTTGCTCCGTATCAGGTTTTGGTTGTTCCCGTAAGTATGCGTGAAGAAGCACAGGTTAAGCTTGCTGATGATATTTATGAAAAACTGCGTGCACAAGGCATCGAAGTTCTTTTAGATGACCGCGACGAGCGTGTTGGCGTTAAATTTAAAGATGCAGACTTAATCGGTATTCCGGTAAGAATTACAGTAGGTAAAAAAGCCGGCGAAAATATTGTTGAATATAAATTGCGTGCAGGCGGCGAGGTTATTGAAATTTCATCTGACGATGCTGTCTGTCAGGCTGTTAAATTTATTAAAGACAGTCTTAGTAGCAACAAGTAATCGGAGGTATCGTTATGAAAGCAAAAAGAATAATTGCATTTTTAGTTTTAGCTTGCACATTGCTTTTGTGTACAGCTTGCGGATGTGCAAAAAAAGATGTAAACTCTGCTCCGACCGAAGCCCCACAGCAGACACAAGAGACCGTTGATGCAACACCGTCAGCATCTGCGCAAGCCGATAATGCTGAAAATGATAAAACGGAAGATAAAAAAGCACCTGCTCCTACTCCGGTTCCTGAATCGAAAAATAAAGAAGTAGTATCAGATGATAAAGCTCCCGATAAAATTTTCTGGTTGATGAGCGGTGAAAACAATTTAACGTATCACCTTGAAAACTGTGCACAGATTAAAGATAAGGGTGCACAGGAGGTAAGCTGGGAAATTGTTAAAACCATTGGTCTTCGTCAATGTCCCGAATGTAATCCTCCGCAATACGAGGGTTATGTGAATAATTAAGAAATCATTTATTACGGCTGTGATATTTGTCACAGCCATTCTCTTTCAATAAGGAGGTGTCTATTATGTTAAAACGTATGCTCGCAGTATTTTTATGTCTTTTTTGCATTTGCTCTTTTAGTGCGTGTACGCCTGAAGATGAGATAAATGAAATATCACCTGCTGAAGTAAAAAAATACGAAAATCATAATGAGATACCTACCGATGGCGGCACTTTAAAGCTTTGTCTTTTTGAAACCGACACTTTAAATCCGTTAATTACACAAAATGCAGAAAATATAAGAACCTTAATGCCCATATATGACAGTCTTTTTACTATTAACCAGGACTTTAGCTATGCGCCTGATTTATGTGACGGCTTTTCGGTTTCTGATGACGGATTAAATTATTCTTTTAAAATTAAAAGCGGTCTAACATTTCACGACGGTTCTCCACTTTCTGCCAAAGATGCCGAATTTTCTTTAGGCTTAATTTTCGAGGCACAAAGCCCTATTGCTTTAAAGCTTTCAGATATTGCAGCATTCAGTTCAAACGGACAAACACTGTTTATCTCACTTAAACGTCCGGTTGCAAACTTTCCTGCTCTTTTAGATTTTCCCATTATTTCAGCACAAAGTGCTGCAAGCACTACTGCTGCAATCGAAAAAAAAGCAGAATATTTGCCAAACGGCACAGGCATGTATAAAATGCAGTCTTACAAAAAGAATAAAGAACTGCATTTAATCCGCAACGATGCATATCACCAAAACTTTAAGTCATATATAAATGATATATTGGTTTATTTAGTAAACGACCGAACAACTGCAATAAAAATGCTTGAAAATTTAAGAGTTGATTTAATTTCATCAAATGTGGCAAACCCTGATGAATACACTCCTAAGCGTACAGTTTCATCCGTTGATTATGCAACAAACTTATTTACATTTTTAGCATTTAATCACGACAGTCCGGCACTTAAGCATTCACAGACAAGACGTGCAATCTCTACCGCTATCGACCGTTCTGCTTTAATTCGCGATTTACCCGATAACCGTGTTGTAGTTTGTGACATTCCCATTCATCCTAAATCGTGGCTCTATCGCATAGAACGCGAAATGACCGCATTTGATGCAGAACTTGCAAAAAGTCTGCTTGCCGATGACGGATGGAATGATTCTGACAACGACGGAAGGCTTGACCGTATTATATCAGAACAGACAGAAATTTTAGAGCTTAGTATATTAGTTAATCAGGAAAATCCGCAGCGTGTAAAGCTTGCAAATCAAGTCAAGTCATACCTTGAAAAATTAGGTATTTGGGTTTATGTTGTGCAAGTGCCGTTTGCCGAATATACCCGATGTCTTAACGAAAAGCTGTACGATATGGCAATTTGCGAGGTTGATATATCTGTCAACAGCGATTTGAAATTTTTACTCCAGTCCGGCTACAACATATTCAATGTAGCAAACGAGCTGCTCGACAATCTGATGCTTGAAGCTGACAAATTAGACGATACCGCCCAAATTCAGGAAATGTACTGGGAAATGTGTACTCTTTTGCAGCAGGATATGCCAATTTGCGGCTTGTACTTTAAAAATGCATCTATAATATTTGACGAGTCTGTTAAGGGAAATATACTGCCGACAGAATCTAATATTTTCGATAATATAAATGAATGGTTTATCTCTTTAAAATAGTGCTGATTTAATGCATCAGCACTATTTTTATATTGAATTTATAATTTCAACCAAAATAACATCCTCGCCTATTTTTTTAATTTTATCCCATGTTATTACCAAATCCGTGCTTTTGCCAAAATTAAAAAGCTTTGCTCTTCCCGGCACAATTATTGCCTCTATTTCTCCTTTTTCAAGGCTCACCTCAACATCCGAAACAAATCCGAGGCGCGAAGCATCTAAAAGGTTTATTACCTCTTTTTGTCTTAACTCACCCGCACGGTACATATATATCACCTCTTTACAAAGTATTTACTTTTTTACAATAATATGTTATAATACTGTAAAATATGATTTTCAAGGAGAAGTTAATATGCTTGAAGCATTAAGA
>JAFYXI010000048.1 GCA_017546245.1 Clostridia bacterium
CAAGTACCTGTGATTCTTCTAGGAAGAATCTTAGCACGTTCAGAAACGAAACGACGCAATTTTGCTACATCTTTGTAATCGATATAGTCAACTTTATCCTGGCAGAATGCGCAAACTTTTTTCTTAGCTTTGCGATTTCTGTTCATTGGTCTTTCAGCCATGATTTTACCTCCTTTGAAAACAAATTACGTTTTACGCATGTTGTTGATTAAAAGGGCAAATCTTCTTCTTCAATCGGCATAAAACCATCAATATCTCCGGCAGGAGCCGATGGTGCAGCCGGAGCAATACCGGGTGCTTCAGGCGCAGAATAACCGCCGCCTTCGCTCTTTGACTGCGCAAATTCAGCATGGTCAACAACAACCTCGGTTGCATAACGTTTGTTGCCGTTTGCATCATCCCAGCTACGGGTTTGAATACTGCCGTCTAAAGCAATACGGTCACCCTTTTTGAAATAACGCGCAACAAACTCACCGCTCTGTCTCCATGCGATGCAGCTTATAAAATCTGCCTGACGCTCACCATTTTGAGCGAATCTTCTGTCGCAAGCGACAGTAAAATTGCACACATTAACACCTGACGGTGTTGTACGAAGTTCAGGATCTCTTGCCAGTCTGCCTACTAATATTACTTTGTTCATGAAGAATTACCCTCCCGGCTAATTTCAGTTAGCTTCTTTTCTTTTTCTCTTCTTTTTTGATGACAATGTTTCTTAAGATGCCATCGGTGATGTTGTAAACACGTTCAAGCTCAAGCGGAAAATCCGGCTTTGCGCTGAAATTAACCAAAACATAGTAACCCTCTGTTTTGTCATTGATAGGATATGCAAGTCTTCTCTTGCCCCACTCGTCAACAGACTCGATTTCGCCTGCCTCAGAAATCAATGATTTGAACTTTTCAACAAGCGCCGTAATCTTGTCTTCTTCTAAAGAAGCATCTACGATAAAAATTGTCTCGTACTTATTGATTACTTCAACCATTTTTTTCACCTCCCTTTGGACTTTGGCCCTGCACTGTCGCACAGAGCAAGGATACGCATAAATATGCACATAATATTATACATTAAAAAACAGACGTTGTCAAGAAAAATTTAGATTATTTTATCGAAATTTTCCTGCGTCTGTTTTTTAATTATTTAATTAAAGATTTTCGATTAAACCGTATACTGCATTTAATGCTTCATCAGCTTTTGACGGATCTTTACCGCCTGCCTGAGCTGAATCCGGCTTGCCGCCGCCACCGCCGCCTGCGATTTTAGCAATCTCGCGGATTATGTTGCCGGCGTGCGCGCCCTTGGCAACCGCAGCTTTTGTAGCCATTGTAATAAACGAAACCTTGCCGTCTGCTGCAGATGCAAGTGCTATAAATCCGCAATCGAGCTTATCTTTTAAAGAATCGCCCAAGGTACGGAGTGCATCCATATCTGTGCCGTCAACACGGCCTGTTACAACAGTTATACCATTTATTTCTTTTGCGTTATCTAAAAGCTCGCCCTCTGAACCCTTTGCAAGCTTTGCATTTAAGCTTTCAATCTGAGAATGTGCAGCTTTTAAGTCATCCGTAACAGACTGTGCTTTTTTAGCTAAATCTTTAGCTGAACATTTTAATACCTCTGCGGTATCGTTAATAACCTTCTGCAAGCCGTAAATTTCACGGATTACACCTGCGCCTGTTACAGCTTCGATTCTTCTTACACCTGCTGCAACACCGCTTTCTGATAAAATTTTAATAAGACCGATTTCAGCTGTGTTGCTCATATGGCATCCGCCGCAAAATTCCATTGAATAATCGCCCATAGTTACAACACGGACAACATCACCGTATTTATCACCGAACATTGCGGTTGCACCAAGCTTTTTAGCTTCTTCTATCGGCATATTTTCCCACTTGATGGGGAGTGCGCTTAAAATGTATTTATTAACTTCTCTTTCAACTGCATTTAGGTCTTCTTCGCTCATAGCCTCGTTTAAGGTAAAATCAAAACGCAGACGTTCACCGGTAACGAGTGAGCCTGCCTGACCTACCTGTGTGCCGAAACGGTTCTGAAGTGCCTTATGAAGAAGGTGTGTAGCACTATGGTTTCTCTGAATTGCACGGCGGTTTTCAGAATCAACCTCGGCACTAACCTTATCACCTACACTGATGTAACCCTCTTTAACCTCTACAATATGATAATACTTTCCGTCGGGAGTCTTTTTGGTATCGCTTACGTTAGTCTGCATAATATCGCTGCAAAGCTTACCGTAATCACCTGTCTGACCGCCGCCCTCGCCGTAAAACGGGGTTTTGTCAAGCACAACAATACCGCTTTTGCCCTCAGAAAGAGTCTTTACTTTTTCTCCGTCTGATATAAGCTCAATAACCTCTGCCTCGGCTGTTAAAGAATCATAGCCAACGAACTCGGTCGGCTTTACACCTGCCAAAATATCAGCAAGCTTGTCATCCCAGCCTACTTCACCTAATTTGGCACGGGCTGCACGGGCACGTTCTCTTTGTGCCTGCATTTCGCGATGGAAGCCTTCTTCGTCGATTTCGATTCCCTTTTCTGCTAAAATCTCACGGGTTAAGTCAATCGGGAATCCATATGTGTCGTAAAGCTTAAACACATCTTCGCCTGCAAAAATTGTATTCTTTTCTATATCGTCAACCATACGGTCATCTAAAAAGCTGTTTAAAATTGCAAAGCCTGCATCAATTGTCTGCATAAAACGTTCTTCTTCTGTGCGGATAATATTTTTAATCATCTCACGCTTTTCTTCCAAAACAGGATATGCACCTTTTGACTCGTTAATAACAGTATCAGCAAGCTCAGACAAGAATGCACCGTCGATACCTAGCAATTTGCCGTGACGTGCTGCACGACGGAGCAATCTTCTTAATACATAGCCTCTGCCCTCGTTTGACGGAAGAACACCGTCAGAAACCATAAAGGTTGTACTTCTTATATGGTCGGTTACCACACGGATTGATACATCTGTTTTTTCGTCAACCTTGTATTTAACACCTGCGATTTCGCAAACCTTATTTAATACATTTGCAATGGTGTCAACGTCAAAAATTGAGGTAACACCCTGCATAATGCAGGCAAGTCTTTCAAGACCCATACCTGTGTCTATATTAGGATGTGCAAGTCTTTCGTATGTTCCGTCTTCCTGCTTGTCGAACTGAGTGAACACAAGATTCCAGAATTCAACATATCTGTCGCACTCACAGCCAACCTTACAGTCAGGAGAGCCGCAGCCGTTTTCTTCACCACGGTCAAAATAAAGCTCTGAACACGGACCGCACGGACCTGTTCCGATTTCCCAGAAGTTGTCTTCTTTGCCCATACGAACTATTTTATCAGCAGGAATGCCTACATGCTTTGTCCAGATGTCAAATGCCTCGTCGTCATCTTCATAGATTGTAACCCAAAGCTTGTCCTCGGGCATTTTCATAACTTCGGTTGCAAACTCCCACGCCCATTTTGTTGCGTCGTGTTTAAAGTAGTCACCGAAAGAAAAGTTACCGAGCATTTCGAAAAATGTTCCGTGACGTGCAGTTTTACCAACACGCTCGATGTCAGGTGTTCTTATACATTTCTGACAGGTTGTAACACGCTTTGACGGCGGAGTCTGTCTGCCTGTAAAGTACGGCTTTAAAGGTGCCATACCGGCATTAATTAAAAGAAGACTGGGGTCATTTTCAGGCACAAGCGAAAAACTCGGCATACGATAATGGCCCTTGCTTTCGAAAAATGACAAATATTTTTCTCTGATTTCATTAAGTCCCAATTTTTCCAATTTAATTCTTCCTCTCACGCCCTGATGGGCATATAGTCTCAATTTTACATAATTAAATAAATTTTATCATATTTTTACTGTAGATTCAATAGTTTTTTGCACAGAATCTATTATTTTAGGCGGTGAAGTATTTGTATAGTATAAAAAATCGAGGGTAATCCCCTCGATTTTTTATATTTTACGAAATATTAATTTTCTTAGATTGCGAAATCGGTGACGAATTATTTATCCACGCATAGATTACAACATATTTTATTCCGCTTGTTTTATCTACACTTATTGTTGTTGCACCGCTGGTCAGCATCTCGGTTTTTGAGAGCTTTAACAGCTTTTTATTTGCGTCGTATGCAGCTGCGTAAATAAAGCTGTTTGGCTTTATCATCTTTGGTACAACGCTAAATGTATATTTATTTTCAGAATCTGTTTTTGTGACCTCAGGCCATTGTGCAACGATTGAATTGTAATTAATTGTTGCATTTAATAATGGGTCGTTATCTGTGCTTATAGTGATTGCATTCCACTCTTCCTTATTTCCACCGTACTCAACTGTTGTAAGTGATGAGCAACAAGAAAATGCATACGCTCCAATATTTGCTACACTGTTAGGTAATGCTATATCGGTTAATCTATAACAAAAGTCAAATGCGCTTTCACCGATACTGGTTACACTACTTGGGATTGTTATAGTTTTTAACTTTTCACAGCTAGAAAACACACCATTTCCGATATTCGTTACTCCGTCAGGAATTGTTATGCTTGTTAAACTGGTGCAATACCAAAACGCCCTATCACCGATACTAGTTATACTGTCAGCTAACGCTATATCGGTTAAGCTATGACAATAGTCAAATGCGCTTTCACCGATACTGGTTACACCATCAGATATCGTTACGCTTGTTAAGTTATCACAATACGAAAACGCCTTATCACTGATACTGGTTACACTGCCAGGTATCGTTATTTTTGTTAAATTATTACAACCATAAAAAGCATAATTTCTAATACTTGTCACACTATCAGGTATAATAAGCTCTGTTACAAGTTCGTTATTTAAGTATAAACTATTTGCGTGAAGTAATGGATTTGCATTAAAATCTGCGAAATCAATATTACACCACGCTGCTATATCTGTTATATATACACTTTCTATACTACGGCAATGTTGAAACGCAGACTCTCCGATACTCGTTACATTGTCAGGTATCGTTATGCTTGTTAAGCTTTCACACATATAAAACGTATAACTACCGATGTTTATTACTCTGTCAGGTATCGTTATGCTTGTTAAGCTATAACAATAATTAAACGCTGTGGACCCAATACTTGCCACGCTATCTGGTAGTGTAATGCTTGTTAATCTATAACAATCCGAGAACGCAGAGTGACCAATGCTCGCTACACCATTAGGTATCGTTACACTTGTTAAGTTTCCGCACCTATAAAATGCAGCAGCACCAATACTCGTTACAGGAAAGCCATCAATCTCACTAGGTATTTCAATATTTACGGCAGATGTTTCACAATCGGTAATCGTTACCTCATCATCCTTTACAGAATAATATAAATAATCGCCATATTTCTCTGCAGCAAATGCTTTATCGCATAAGCCAAACGACAAAACTAACGATACCGCTATTACTAAAAATGCTAATGAAAATACTTTTTTCATTTTAATCCCTCCGCTATGCATTTACTTAACAGTATTTATCAGTTTAATTTTATTCTCTCTTGTCATTTTTTTAATTTCGCACTCTCTCGACAGCGCTGTGCCCTTGTCGGAAAATTCTTCAAAATATCGCAGAATAACGGGCGCACGATATTTTGTGTATTTTGCACCTTTTCCGCTATTGTGCGCCTTTATGCGTTCTTCTAAGTGCGTTGTCCAGCCTGTGTATAGGCTTTTGTCGCTGCACTCTACTATATAAACAAAGTGCTTTTGTGGTTTATCCTCTTTAGGATTTTTTACTGACATTTAAATCCGTCCTTTAAAATTCGGCATCTAAATATTTTTGTGCCGAATATACTGCAACTGCACCGTCTGCCGCCGCAGTTATAACCTGTCTTAGAGGCTTGATTCTTATATCGCCTGCCGCAAAAACTCCGTCAATAGATGTTTTCGTGTCTTCGCCTGCATCAATATATCCGCCGTTTAGCTTAACCTGATTTTCTACAAGACCGATGTTTGCCTCTATGCCGACAGCAACAAAAACTCCGTCAACCGACACAGTTTTGCTTTCGCCTGATTTTACGTTTTTGACTAAGATTGATTCAACAGTATCCGCTCCGTCAATTTTTTCAACAACGCTGTCTAAAACAAGTTCAACATTTTCAGTTACAGCCACTTTGTCAGAAAGTACCTTTGCACCTCTGAACGAATCACGGCGATGAATTAAATAAACCTTTTGACAGTATCTTGACAAAAACAGGGCATCTTCTAAGGCTGTGTCTCCGCCGCCGACAACCGCAACAGTTTTGTTTTTAAAGAATGCACCGTCGCAGGTAGCACAGTATGACACACCGTTTCCTCTAAGTCTTTCTTCACCGTCAACACCAAGCATACGCGGCGCTGCACCCATGCAAAGAATAACGGTTTTAGCCTCATATTCTTCATTTGCGGTTTTAACCTTTTTAATTTTTTCACCAAGGTCAATTTCTACTATTTCATCATACAAGATTTTTGCACCTGCATTTTTTGCCTGCTCTTCCATATTAAGAGCAAGGTCAACCGCACCTACTCCGTTCGGAAAGCCAATATAGTTTTCAAACGTTGTGGTAGTAACCATCTGACCGCCTGCAAACATTTTTTCAAACAATATTGCGTCTAAGCCTGCACGGGCTGCATATAATGCGGCATTTAAGCCTGCAGGGCCTCCGCCAACTATAATTAAATCAAGCATCTTCTTCTGCCTTCCTTTCCTCTTCGGTAGGAGTTAAAACCTCTAATATTTTTGAGTACATTCCAAACGGGTCACGCTTAAAATGTCTGCGCATACTGTTAGCTGTTTCGCGGCTGCCTGCATAAACAGAAAGATTTAAAAGCTCTGTCTTGCCCTCTTTTAATTCAACATCAAAGGTATATGTATCTCTGTCTGTGGGGGTTATATCGCATCTAAGCTGAGCTTTTTGCTGTTCTCTTACAAAATATTCGTCAATTGTGTTTCTTAAGCTGCTTCTGACACTAGCCATAATTTTATCTTCAAACATTTCTAAAAGCTCTGCGCCGCTTTGAGTTAATATGTATTTATCCATATCATCACGCCAAACGGTTTTCATATGATTATCGTCAAGCGTTTTTGATATAATAGAACACAGGTCGATAAAATCAACCGATGTCGCCTGAAGCATAAAATGCTTTAATTCTATGTCTGTTATCGGAATATCTGCGTATTTAACCGAATATAAAATCGCCAGTTGAATTTCGACAGGGTCATTTAAGCGGTAATAAACATTTTCCCATATATTTTTCTTCATAAACAAATCTCCTCTTTTATATCCATTCCCTGATAAAAATCACGGGTCTGCATTTTTAATACTATTTCGTCGTACACACTTCGCCAGCTGTTGTTAAAATTTTCGACAACACTTATTTCTTCCGGTGCCCGTCCAATTAATCTGTGCACCGCTGTGGTCGGCAATGTATTACACAAGAAAATCAATGCACGTTCTACATACTCTTCTCTTTTGGGTTCTTTAACCTCACCTGCTTCATACATTTTGGCAAGCTCTGTATCTTTAAGTATATTAAGCGAATGGAGCTTTACTCCGTCTACTTCTAACGCAGACATAATTCTTGCTGTCTCTGCCACATCTTCTCTATCATCCCAGGGCAGATTTAAAATTGCGTGTGCACACACCGCAAAGCCATATTTCTTGCACAAGATAACCGCGCGTATAAACTCTGCCAGACCGTGACCTCGGTTTATCTTTTTTAAGGTGTGATAGTTTGCCGTCTGAAGACCCAGTTCTATGCTCATATTTATGCCCGTAGCTTGCGATAGCTCACACATTGCATCAAGATATGGTTCAGCTAAACAGTCAGGTCTTGTAGATACCGAAATTTCGACTACATTATCAAGAGCTGCCTCTTTTATGTTTTTCTTAAAATCAGCGACAGGCAGATAGGTTCCAGTGTAGTTCTGAAAATAGGCAATAAACTTTTTAGCCTTATATTTTTTGCCTATGTAGTCCATATTTTGCGTCAGCTGTTCTTTTATCGAAAGTTCATCCGATAAACAGTCATAGCCGGCACCTGCGCCTGCACAGTATATGCATCCGCCGCTTGATATCCGGCCGTCTCGGTTAGGACATCCTCCGGCAACATTTATCGGCAATTTATAAACCTTTTCGCCGTATTTTTCTTTTAAATAATCTGAATAGAAAAAAATACGTCTTTTTTTCTGCAATTCAATATTTTGCTTCATTACAACACTTCCTCATAATAGTTATACCACAAAATACAGGTAAAAATCAACAAAAGAATGTGAATATATTGAAACTGTAACCGATTTGTGATAAAATACTTTTATATCAGCATTGTTTAAGGAGATGAGCTAAAGTGAAACAAATAACAAGCGCAGAAAACTCTGCCGTAAAGCTGTTAAAAAAACTTGCAAAAAAGAAGTTTCGCCAGGAAGCCGGACTTTTTATAGTAGAAGGCTTGCGCGCCTGCTCTTTGGCGGTTGAATCTCCTTTTGATATTGATTCTTTTTATTTATCAGAAAGCTTTTTTGCGGCACACAAAAGCGCCAATTCCTTTTGGGAGCAGTTTCCCTGCTCTGTTATGCCCGATAAAATTTTTAACAGCTGTTCTGATACCGAAACTCCTCAGGGTATTCTTTGTACTGCAAAAATCCCCGAAAAAACTTTCGGATTAAACAAAGATTGTTATGTTTATCTTGATAACGTTCGTGACCCGGGTAACATAGGAACGATTATAAGAACAGCCGACGCATTGGGTTTTGACGGTGTTTTGCTTTCTGACGGATGCGCCGATTTATATTCACCCAAGGTTGTGCGTTCTACCATGGGTTCTGTTTTTGCACTTGAGATTGTATGTGATTGCAACGTATCGTTGCTTTCGAATATGAAAAAACAGGGATACAAAATACTTGCAAGTGCTTTAAGCGACAACTGCACAGATTTGTATCGCGCCGAATGGAATGACAAGCTGGTTTTTGTGTTGGGAAACGAGGCAAACGGAATAAGCGACGAAGTACTTAATGTTTCTGATATTGCCGTAAAAATTCCTATGTACGGAAGTGCGGAATCATTTAATGTAAGTATTGCAGCTGCACTTTTAATGGGAGAGGCTGCAAGGAGGACATATGAAAAACAATAAAATGCAGGCAGCACTAAACGAGGCTCGTTTAGCAGCAAAAGCAGGCGAAGTACCTGTCGGCGCAGCAATTTTTTTAAGCGATAAATTAATCAGCAGCGCACATAACGAAACCATAAGTCGTTCTATGCCCGATGCGCACGCCGAAATACTCGCCATCAGAAAAGCCTGCGAAGTTTTAGGCGACTGGCGGCTTTCTGACTGTGAGCTTTATGTTACATTAGAACCGTGTGCAATGTGCACGGGAACAATAATGCTTGCTAAAATCAAGCGGCTTTATTTTGGTGCATACGATGCTCAAAGCGGTGTTTGCGGAGGAAAGATTGATATAACGCGCGAAAATCTTTTCGGAAGCAATTTAGAGGTATATGGCGGAATATGCGAAAAAGAATGCTCTGAATTGTTAAGCGATTTTTTCTCAAATGTAAGAAATAAATAAAGTAAAATATAAGAGTTGCCAAAAAAATCAAAGAGGCTGTCTCAATAATCATATATAGCGAATAATTATGCCATGTTTGGTTGTAGGGAATGGATTTATCCATTCCGCGGAACGCATTAATGCGTTCCCTACAATATTTCGTGCATAAATATTTATAAAAAATGATTATCAAGACAGCCTCTTTTACTCTGTAACCGGCTTAATTTCCGTTACTTTTTTCCTGAAATTTAATTTTATTCTTCTCTTCTATCCCTAAGAGTCTGTTTTTGCCATTATTTATATTATCTATCTCTCAACTAAACCGTATTTAACCTTTATTCTTTCAAGTTTATCTATCATAGGCTCTGATATAAACCACAAGAAAAAGGCTGTTGAGAGTGCATGTATTAAATCGAATGATATTCCCATAACATAAGCCGCTTCAATCATATCCCACGTAATTTTACTTTGCCACATAATAACGGATGCAGGATTCATAATACCGCCGTAAATAATAAATGTTGCCAAAAAACCGAATATACAAAGGGATGCCTTTGTTTTACGCAGAAATCCCTTTTTGAAAAGTATTCCTGCAATAAAACCTATAATACCAAATGCAAACATCTGCCATGGGGTATTCGGACCTTGTCCAAAGAAAAAGTTTGAAACAAATCCGGTTATGCCGCCAACCAAAAATCCCGTTTCACCTCCAAAGCATACACCTGCAATTATTACAAGAGCTACAACTGGTTTAAACTGTGGAAGCATAAAGAATGCCGCTCTGCCTGCAACGGCTATTGCACACAGTACACTTATAACTATAAGCTCTCTTGCTTTCGGTTTTCTTGATTCAAACACCATACAAAACGGTATCATCGTTTCTAAAATGATAAGCAAGCTTATAAAATAATATTTTCTGTCACCCAAAAAGAAAACACCGACATAAATGGTAAGCGGTATTAAAAACAGTATAAGAAAGGTTGCTGCAACAGTTCTTTTTGCAAGCTTTCTGTCTGACTTTGGAGCTTGTATTACTTCGATTCCAACATCCTTTTGCGGAAAGAAACAGAAACAGCTAACCGCAATTTCAATTACTGAAATTATTTGTAAAGTTTCAAGACCTAAAAAGCTCACTTTTGCAAAGCCCAATATATCACCATCAGTTATAAAGGATAGTGATGTTAATGCAAAAAGCAAAGCAAATATGCTGCCTGCAATAATTCTGACAGGAGTAAGTTTTTTTGTTTTTTCTTTTTGCGGTTCAGCTTCTTTTTTAACCTTATGTAATTCTGTTGTTCGTGGTTTTTTTTCTCTTTTTTCTATTTTTCCGCCGCACGCAAGGATAATATCTTCTGCCAAAACCGCATCAGAAAGCCTTGTTCTTGCCATACGGTTTGCAGATGTCGTATAAAAGCTTTTGCCCTTAAAAAACTCTCTGGGCGTATTAACCGATGTTATGCCTCCGTCAAATACAAGAGCACATCTGTCGGCAAATTCAGCACAGAACTCTATATCGTGCGATACCATAAGAATTGTAACACCATTTGCTTTTAAGTCCATAAGTACGTCTGCAAATTCTTCTTTAAAATGTGCATCCATTCCTTTTGTTGGCTCGTCAAGAAGCAATATTTCAGGCTCCATAAGGAGTATTTTGGCAAGCGCAGCTCTCTGCTGTTCGCCTCCTGACAAATCGTAGGGGTGGCTATTTAAAAGATTTTCTATTCTGCAAAGTACAGCCACACTTTGTACCCTTTGTTCTTTTTCTTCTTTTGTTAGTTTATTATCATAAAGTATTTCCATTAAATCAAGATATACCGTTTTCTTTACAAACACACTCTGCGGATTCTGCGGAAGAACACCCAAAAGTCCATTATATAAATTCTTGATTTTAGAAATGCTTTGTCCTTTAATCAGAACATCGCCTCTGTATGGTGTGTTAAGTCCCGATATAAGCGAAAGCGCTGTTGTCTTTCCTGTGCCGTTGCCGCCGACAAGACAGAATAATTCTCCCTTATTTACACTTAGGTTAAAGCCTTTAACCACATCGGGTAATTCCTTTTCATATCTGAACCAGGCATTCTTAATTTCGATTACTGTGTCATTATTGGTTTGTGCCGAGTCTTTTGGTATAACCTCACTGTTTAATGTATTCTCTTTTGAATATTCTTCAAGCCACATTCTGCCTTCTCTGACAGTTAACGGGCACGGCAGAGTGTTTTTCACATTATTGTAAACTCTCACAGGAGTCGGAAGTGCTTTATACATATTATGATTCTTAGCTTTAAGAGTTTTGCCGACTTCTGCAGGTACTGCATCTGCAATAATTTTGCCGTCATCCATAACTATAACTCTGTCAGTCATAGAAAACGCATCTTCTAAACGATGCTCCGCGAGAATAACGGTCACCCCAAGCTCGCGGTTTATCTTTTCAAGTGTTTTTAAAAATTCACCTGCAGCAATCGGATCAAGCTGACTTGTAGGTTCATCAAGTATCAACACGGATGGCTGCATTGCCATAACAGACGCAAGATTTAAAAGTTGCTTCTGACCGCCCGAAAGCTCGGTTACATTTTTATAAAACCAATTTTGTATACCGAAAAACGACGCCATTTCGGATACTCTTGCCCTTATTTCACCTTGCTTATATCCAAGACTTTCTAATCCGAATGCAAGCTCGTGCCATACCTTATCTGTTACAATCTGATTGTCGGGGTTTTGCATTACAAAGCCAATACCCGATGCTTGTTCTTTGTTATCAAAGTCTGCAAGAGGTCTGCCGTTAAAAAAAATATTACCGCTTATCTTTCCGAAAGGTGACAATGAAGATTTTAACAGTCTTAAAAGCGTAGTTTTACCACATCCCGACCTGCCGCAGAGCAAAACAAATTCACCTTGATTGAGGGTAAAATTTATATCATCAAGCGCCTTATCAATTCCTGAAGGATAAGCAAAGCTTAAATTTTCGACCTTAAAGATTTCCATTTTCTCACCTCCCGCAGTTCAATTATTATGGGGCATATACAAAGCAATAAATATGCTGCAAATACACTTATACCAAATACTGAAACTTCTGCCATTTTTACAGACGGAAAAAATCTGAAATACATTTTGCCCATTAAATATCCTGCAAATATATATATACCTAAAAGCAAAATACAAATAAGTGCTTTTTTATCTCTCTTGTCAAATGTAAATATTGAAAATGCAGTTCTTCCCGGTATGCCATAGCCGCGTGATTTCATACTGTCGGCAGTTTCGATGGCATTTTCTAAAGACCAGGTTGTCATAATTGATAAAATATTAAGTCCGCATTTTGCACGTTTTACAAGGCTGCCGCTCGATACATCGCGCCCCATACACCTTTGAGCATTTGTTACCACTTTAAGATGAGAAGCAAACCTCGGCACAAATCGGAGTGTCATAGATATAATAAGCGACATCGCCGGAATAATTTTACCAAACAGATAAATAAACTTATCGCTTGTCATAACCTCGTTATAGCAGGAAAAATGACAGATAACACTTACAATCATTACAGCTGCACAAAGTCCGTAAATGATTGATTCAAGCGTTAACGGATTTCCGCTTGGCAAATACTGTATGACGGTAACCCCCTCGTGATTAAATGCAGGGTTTATAAGTGCCGTAAAAAGAAGCACAGGGAGCATATATATTAAGTTTGTTTTAATTGCTTTCTTGCCTTTGAGCATCACGGAATATATAAAACCGCACACCAGTGAAACACATAAACATACAGGATGCATAAAAAAGCAAGAAAAACCGATTACAAATACAAAGTATGTAAAATTTACAATCGGATGATACGTTTTAAATTCATTCATATTATTCGCCTTTCGCAGCGTGATATTCTCCGACATCTATACCTAAATCGCAGGTATATACCCATTCGACTCTGTCACCGTCTTTAAGCCGATAACATGAGCTTCCGTAGTTAGGAAACCAATCATTGACTTTATACATCCAGCCTGAAAGTTCTCCGCAGTCAAATTCGTAAATATTGGCTATGCCTTCAATATATGCGCTGTTGTATATGGGTATATTTTCAAATTCTATGTGTATTTTATTCCGTTTCATTTCACGAAGCAACAGATTAAATACACTTTCGCCCTCATAGAAGGTAACGGTTTTTTCTGCAAATATCACACCGTCTTTTGGTACAATATTAACCTTTTCTTTATCAAGCCGGGCTATATTCTTTATAATTGTATCACAACTTACAGATAAGGTGCAAGTATATTCTTTATCAGAAATAACAGCATCCTGCGGTTCGAGAGGAAGCGGCTTTCCTTCAGAAACAAAACCGGCAATGTATTTATTTTTAACCGTACTTTCGTTTATAACTGCACCGTCAGCTTCAGAATATGCCTTGCTGCCGTTTTCTGCCCTTGCAGCATTGCTTTCTTCGGCAATACGTTCTGCCAATGCTTCCTTTTCAGCCGGTGTCATAGATGTATTGTCTGTATTCTTAGGCTTATTTTCTTCTGCTGCAGCTTTGTCTGCCTGTTTAATCGGTATCTCGCTGACCTTCTGTCCGGCTTCTTTAACATCTTCCTTTGTCGGCTTTGCGGAAGCAGGATACTCTGTCGGTATGTCTGCAGCTGTCGGCATTTCTGTTTTCACCGGAGTATTATCAGTTACAACATTCACACCGACTTTTGGCTGCACTGTCCATCCGCGAAGTCCCGGGGCATCACCGCCATACCAAAATACAACCCCCAGGACGATTGCAAGAATAACACCAGCTGTTATTTTATTTTTATGTTTTTTCATATTAATCCTCCTTACAAAAGCTTAGCAAGGGAAAGCATATTAAAAAGCATAGATGCTGTTTCTGCTCTTGTTATCGCTTCTTTGGGCTTTATATCCATAACGCTGTCATCAAGAATTTTTTCGCTGCAGCAAAAAGCAAGTGCGTTTTGCGACCAGTAAGATGCTTTGACATAGTCAAAAAACTGTGCCAAGCTATCCCGAACTGCATTAGTGTCCATTTCTGTATCTATTCCGCAGAGCTTTGCGGCTCTTGTAACCATTACAGCCGCTTCTTCACGGGTTATCGTTCCTTTTGGATTAAATTCGTTTTCAGATATGCCTTTTATAATTCCGTAACTATATACCGTACCGACATAGTTATAAAACCAATCATTTGTTGTTACATCTTTGAAAATATTACTGCTTTTCACCGGAAGTCCGAGACCTCTTGCAATAATGGCTGCAAATTCAGCTCTTGTCATCGTGCTGTCCGGTTCAAAACGCTCATCTGTTTTTCCGTTTATAATCCCTCTTGATGCCAAAGCTTTGATGGCTGTTTTATATTTATGGTCTGAAATATCGTCAAAAGTCCTGCCGAAATTTATAATACTCATTTTTTTAACATCTGCATTCTTTTCTGCAAGTCCTGCTGTATCTGAACTGCTACTATATTTTTCAACATCACTCATATCATAAAGCGAGTTTTTGCCTTCGCTTGCACGCTTTAATGCAACAAGAGCATAAAAGCATTGCTCGGTTGCCATTAAGTTTGTTGCACCTTCGTGTATGTGCTTAAAGCCTTTACCCTTATCCCAGAATAAAAACAGATTATCAAGCACAGACTGTCCGTTTTTTACAAAGCGTGCATCATCAATTGAAATACCTAGTTCACAAAGTGCAACAAGAACCTGAACACTGCTTTCGCAGTTTTCTTCTTCATAGCTTGAAAATCCGCCGTTTTCTTTCTGCATTCGCGATAAACAGTCAAGCGCTTTTTCTGTTGCCGACCGAACCTTGTCATTATTCTGATATTTTGAAAGGGTACAAAGTGCCATTGCGGTAACATCAGCATCGGCTGTATCACCCGACAATGCCCATCCGCCATCAGATGTTTGCTTTTCAAGAATATGATTTACATACATTTCTCTCGTTGCCTTAATCTTTGCATCGGGATTACCTGGCATATCATAGTTTCCGCTGTCAAGTGCAATGAGCGCCCATATAGCTCCGTTTATTCCCTGCCATATTGTTTTCTCATAATCTGCAAGCGGTGTTAAAAGATTGTAGCCTGCAACATCAGCAGGGTTTTTACCGATAGCTGTGAGCGCAAGAATTACTCTCGAATATTCGGTGTGCTTCTTGTTATGAAGTACACCGCCTGAATCTTTAACATATTTTTCTACCGCCTGATAGTAATTTTCAAAATACTCATCAGGAATATCCACATTGCTTCGCACAAGACCTAAAACTGTCCATTCGCCACCTATCGAACTCACGCTCGGTTCTTTCACACTTTTATATAAATAATTCCCGAAGCTTTCTAAAGTAACGTTCACTTTATCGGTATTAAAAGCAAATACCGTTGACGAAAGACCGAAAAGCATTGTCAAAATTAAAAATATTCCTATAAATTTCTTCATTCTTAATGCTCCTTTTAAACAGCGTCAGCGAGCAGTCAGCTTTCAGGCTGACTGCTCACGGATTATCGTAAATTATTATTTTGCGAACGTTTCACAAAAACGCATAAAAATTGCCGCAACCTGAGCACGGGTTGCCGTAGCTTTCGGCGAAAGTGTACTTTCGTTTGTACCTTTTACAAGCTCGGTTTTACTTGCCCAGGAAAGTGCCTCAATTGCCCAATCGCTTACCTCATCTGCATCTGTAAAGCTTGTAAGGTCCGCCGCATTGCTTACATCATACCCCTGAATTTTTGCAAAACGATAGATAATAAGAGCCATTTGTTCACGTGTTATATCGCTATCAGGTGCAAATTCCGATTTGCTGATGCCGCTAATAATTCCGTTCGAAGCCGCCCATTTAACTGCATCAGAATACCACAGACCCTCGGGAACATCTGCAAAGCTATGAGTATTTTCGGCACTTTCAGAATTTGCCATTCTGCAAAGAACCGTAACAAGCATAGCTCTTGACATCTTGCTTTCAGGCTCAAAGCCGTTACCCGTACCGTGCATAAGATCGTTTTCATACACATACTTTACAGCTTCATAATGCCAATCATCTTTTTCAACATCGGCAAATGTCGTTTCCGTAAAAGCAGGTTTTTTTACTGCTTCGGTGTCTTCCATTTTGGTTTCTTCCTCATTATTTATATCTTTTTTAGAAGACGTACCTTTTCCGCCAAAAGAGCTTGTTGTGCCGGGAATAGTTGTCCAGTCATCGGTGTAGAACCAAACAATTTTATCTCCGTTATAAATACCGCATTCGATCAGCCCTACTTTTGGCAGTTCACCGTTTACTTTATACATCCATCCGGAGTTTTTACCATTGGCAAACTCAGCCAGCATGCGTCCGTCTTTTGTCATAGATTCAACATAACCGTTTGCAGCACCCACCTGAGTAATGCCGCTGTTTTCAAGTGCTTTTATCAGAGCATGATATACTGTTGCACCTACTCCTGATACGGTAACAGGTTTGTTATTCAGCCAATAACCGGCATCGGACTTAATTGTTAAGGTAACGGTAATGCTGTTACCGCTTGGCACAGATGGAGCTGCGACCTCTCCTGCACCTGTAGCGCGCCCCAAAGACAGCGTGTTGCCGCTAAAGTCATAAACATTATATGCTGCACCGTTTTTGATTACCTGATATGCTGCAACAAGAGCAGGAAAGCCCTGCTGTGTGGCATAAGCATTTACTTCGGCATCACCTGCATTAAGCGCAAATCCGCTATTGTTTTCCAACGCACAATCTAAAAGACGATCCACAATACTGTTGCCATTCTTAATGAAACGTATATCTGTATCCGGGTTAATTCCTATTGCACACAATCCCATAATAACACAGGCAGCATTGTTGGCATTCTCACCCCATGTGCCGTCAAAACCACCGTTATCCAACTGAACCTCACTCAGATAAAGAACAGCCTTATCAACAGCGGTCTTAACAGCAGCATTTTCATTATAGTAAGCAGACAACGACAGAATCGCCATACCCGTTGCATCTGCCTCCGCTGCTTCAGATGATGTCCAGCCTCCATTTCCAAGTTGAGTATCCAAAAGTGCAGCAACTAAATCTGCTTCATGTGTTCCGATATTGTAATCACCTTGCTGATAGGCAAGAAGTGTGTAAGCAGCAGTCCAGATTGCATTCGAGTGCGAAATACTGTTTAGCTTCGCAACCGCATCTATAGCTGTGTTACTGTTGACGGGATAAAGCTCTTTGGGATTTATCCCTATACTTTGCATATCTAAAATCGCCTTTGAATAAGAGGTTTCACTCGCATTTTCAGCAGAAATATTACTGAGCGAGGTATTAATCATATTCTGTTTTGCCGTATCCGTAAGTTTAACACCCAAAGGACGCGCTTTTTCATAGGCTGCCATAGCCATAAAAGACTCCCAGTTGCTTGTGGAAATTGTTTGCGCCGCAATGCCGTCCAGTAAAGCTTCTAAAGATTCGGCGGCATTTGCGTTGCGAGAACCCCGAACCATAATTTTAATTGTTTTCTTGACACTATCTACACTTGCAATAGGTGTCTTTAAAGAAATTTCTGCATCAAGGCTAACTTCTGTATTATGCATAGGTGCAGTAATTTTGCCGTTGCCATTACTGAATGTTATAATTCCGCTTGGCGTAATTGTCCATGTAATTTGATAAGGATAAGAAGCAGAATTGTATGTACTGAAGGTAACCTTCTCTCCTTCAAGCCTGGCATTTTGTCTTAGATTAAGATTTGAAGCAACAGCATCAGCATCAGTATTTTTATTTTTTATTTCATCAAATGTCAAAGCTTCCGCTATTTTTTGCAGCTTGTTTCGTTCTGCTTCCAGCTCAGATTCTGTCCATGCCAAGACGACAGCATCAAAACTCTTTGATATAATCGTTTCGCCCTTGGCAATCGTCAGCGTTATTGTTCCTGATATATTTTCTCCTGTAACAGAACGTATCACCGTTGACTTGTCATATCCCTTATCAGGAATCGTAATTGGCAGATTTGTACTCCATTGGGTAGTATAGCCCTCATAGGACGGAAAATACAGATTGTCCTTAATGTTTGACAAATCTGCAACTGCACCATTTTTGTCTGTAATTTTAATATCGGATACGGCATTGTCTAAAACAGCCTGCATTTCTTCATGAGTTACGGCAGGGACTACTACATTAAAGGTAATTTGACGGGTTGCTTCTTCCGGCATAGGACCTGCGCCGCACATAACACAGATTGTTTTATAAACAAACGTTGCTGTCAGAGTAACTGTCGCATCCGATTCTCCTACATTCGGACGGTTAATCTTAACCTCATACTTACCGCCCGTGGGATGAGACGAAGAACTGCTGGGATTTCCGGTAACTTTAATTATATTTTCGTTGTCAGAAGTCCAGATGATATACAGTCCGGAGGTTTTACCGCCGGGCAGCAAAAGAGAGGTCTTTACTTCGTTTAAGGAAGCATTGCCGTTAAGCACTTTCGGATCGTTCATATATCCTGTCATAGCTGCTTTCATAGCATCTATCGCTTCTGCTTTTGTCTGTACATGCTTTGGAATTACGACACTAACATCTACCCTTTCTGTTCGTTCCTTAAAAGTTAATGTTAAAGGTAAATTAATTTCTTTCGCCTCGTCTTTAGGGTAAGTGATAGTACCGTCGGCTGCAACAATGTCTGTAGCAATAAAATTTTCGGCAAATGCCACAACAATATTGTCATCATTGATCCTTTCACAAGCCAGCGTCAGTATATTGGTATCATCCGGCGCAGAGTCATATTTAAAGCCATCGCTTGTGGCATTAGTATATTCTACAGGCTTAAGAGCTTCTGTCTCTATGACTGCTTTTGCAGTACTCAAGCGCCCAAGAATTTTAATTATAAACGTTTCAGTATCCCATACATCATTACACCTGATTACAGCCGTCAGAGTGACTGCTGTATCCTCATCGGGCATAGTCACTACACCGGCATCTGTATCTACACATGCACTATCCGAAGTCCATTCAATTTCAGTTTTTCCGCTCTTGCCGATTTTGGGCAAATTGATACTTTGTCCGTTAGTATATGTGACATTCAACGCTTTTTTGTCTTCTGCCACATACTCTGTATCTGTTTTGCCTTCTTCTGTTACAGTAACAATACAAACAGGAGGCACAATACAGGAATCAGCAGACTTAGCAGAAACTATATATGTACCGCCCTTTTCAAATGATAAAGAAGCCTTTCCCTCGGCATCGGTTATAATTTCTGAAATTTCTGTGCCATTTACGGTAATCACCGCACCGGAAAAAGGCGAATTTCCTGAATAGCCCGCCTGCGTAAGAGACAAATTCAAAGTTTCTCCACACGTAACCGAAGCAGCAGTCTTATCAAAAAATGTGTAAGCATCAGACCAGCTTACAACATCCTGATAAAACCAGAAAACAAGATGCGCTCCATTTTCAACGCTGTCTGTCAGACCCATTGCATAACAGTTGTTATTATAGTAACCGACAGCGGCACAATTAACTCCCCAAAATTTTGTAACGGCGGTGTACCCATCCATCTTGGTTGTTTCATACCCATTTGTGCCGTCTTTGTAATAGTTTTCGTGCAGAGCGGCAAATGCATCGTCAATCGTCGGAGTCTGACTATTTACTATAACCGGCATGTGCGCCATTGTCTTGTTATTTTTTCCGCTTGTAAATTCGCCGTTTCGCACCACACTTACATAAACCGTGCTGTCTTCTGCTGCCATAACCCCTATGGGTAAAATCGACATAAGCATTGTGCATATTAATAAAACAGCTGCAAAACCTTTAAATCTTTTTTTCAAATTCAATTTAATTCATTCCTTTCATCTAAAAACTCAATTTCATACAAGTTGTTATTATTGTCTTTTTCACCTCCGGTTTTCTTACCGCAGACAATAAAAAACTGCGGCAATTTTTCTTTCAAAAAATTACCACAGCTGAGTTTTTCTGTGATTAATCACAATTCAGTTAAAGCGCAACTGAAAATATCACCTCTATGCAAATGAGCACTTACGAGATAACATCAAAGCAGGTCTTGTGACTCGCACCATATAGACTTAAAAGTCCGCATTTTTATATCCTGCCTTCTCAGTTTCCCAATGACTATCTTTCGATAACGGATACAAAAACTTCGATGCACACACCGACAGTTTAACCGCAGGGGATTCTCACCCCATTCCCTTTCCACCGATTATGCCTGACAGATATAGCCTTTGCGACATAACCGACACTCTGTGTGAATGTATTAAATTAAGAATATCATATTCTTTGCACTTTCGAATTGCTATGTCTATTTAAAAAGTTTGCATAGATTAACATTTTGCAAAGTAATGATATTTTTATTGATTTTATCACATATCCGATAAAAATTCAATGCTCAAAACAAACATTTTTAAGATAAGCAGCAGGCAAATTTGTTGGCAGCATTACCATTTTATCATTAACGTCTGTCGTAAACATTAAACCTGTTCCCAATACGCGAATATATTATACGATAAGGATTTGTTGTCGGAAAATTTACATCTGATTGATCTATATATATTTCATTTCCTATCTGAAAGTCATCCTCTGAATTCATGTATTCCAAATAGTGTGGATTTATTCTGTAATATAACATTTCATTATTTTCAAAATAATAATATCCTATCAAACGATGCGGATAAATTGCATATTTAAGCATAAACTCATGATGTATATCAGGATACCAGGGCAATCCTAAGCTTTTAAACGTATTTATTAAGTATTCTGTACGTTCATAGGTATAGTGTTCTTCATAGTTATTTACCCATGTATCAAAAATTACAAACCTTTTATTTTTTCCTGCTCTTCTTTTTGAATACGGAATATGCCCCATACCAAAAAAATATGCTGTTTCATAGCGTTTTTCCCCTGATGTAGTCGATACCCAAGGAGATATATTTTTAAAATCTGCTGCACCGGCAGTATGTAAAAACGTACACAGCCAATCTTTAATTAATAAAAGCATAGAAACAGAATTGCTGTTGTTATCAATAATATCATAAATTTTTTCTATCAAATCGTCAGCTGTGTTTATGCGTTCACGATGGCTATAAAAACCTTTATTGTAGCGATATTTGATATCATCTTTAAAAATTCTCACAATCCTTTTCATTTGTGAAACATCAGCAGCTCCAGGTTCTAAAAAATCACGGAATTCAGATTGTTGATGAAATGCATGCTGCCCTTTGAAGCCCCAATTAAAAATTATATTATCATCCGCTATAATTTCATTTAGAATTCCTATACGCCCTTCTCCTCTTGCAAGGCGAATTATATTCGGATTACGTTCAGCAGTTAACAGTTTATTTTTTAACATTGTTAATTCATCAGCATCTAATGTTCGCTCGCCTGCTTTAGCAATTTCTATCCCTTGAATCATACGCTCCGGTTCAAAATTTAAAAACATATTCATACGTTTTCTCCCTATAACAACTCTTGTATTCACATGACTATCGCGATTAATACTGTCAGTTTACTAATTTAATTATACTACAAAAGTCCATAAAAAAACAATATTAAATTTTATTGACGAATATTGTCATTTGCTCACATCTGTGCTAATATATATACACCAATATATTATCAGGAGGGATTTAAATGGATTGGAAAAAGCTTATGTCCATACAAACTCAGGTTGTACGCTAAAAAAGAACCTGATTGTTGGAAAAAATATCCTACAAGCGATTTTGAAAAGGACTATAAAGCAATTATTTCAAGTGCCGCATTCAGACGACTTCAGGATAAAACGCAGGTTTTTCCTTTAGATCAAAGTGATTTTGTACGTACAAGACTCACTCATTCGCTTGAAGTATCTACAATCGCCAAGCAATTAGGCGTAATGGTTACCAACAGCAAATATGCAAACGATGATTTAAATCAAGATTTAAAAAATCCTGAATATCAACAATTAATTCCTTCTGTACTTTCTTGCGCAGGTCTTTTACACGATTTAGGAAATCCGCCTTTCGGGCATTTTGGCGAGGTTGTTATAGGCGACTGGTTTAAAAAAGAGCTTTTAAAAGATTCATTTTGCTACAAAGGTAAGCCTATACATTCTGTGTTATCACAGCAAATGCAAAATGACCTTTGTAATTTTGAAGGTAATGCACAGGCTCTTCGTATTTTATCAAAGGCTCAGAACAATCCTGATGGATATGATTCAAATTTGACCTTTGCCACCTTAGCTACACTTATTAAATACCCTACTAATTCATTACAGGCAGATTCGAAAAATCCCGATACCCGAATACATAAAATCGGTTATTTCTTATCCGAAACAGATATGTACAACAAAATAAGAGAAGCAACGGGACTTGACTCTGTTTCTAATATTCACGCACGCCATCCGCTGACCTACTTAATGGAAGCGGCTGACGATATTGCTTATTCTACATCTGACTTAGAAGATGCCTTAAAAAAAGGAATGTTTTCAATTGATAGCTTTATAAAATTTGTCGAAGACGAACTAAAAAAATTACCCGATAACAGAGAAAAAGATAAAAGTGTCGAACTGTTTAATGAATTAAATGTTAAGCTTAATGATAAAAACCGTTCAACTGAAAATGATTTAGTTGCTTTTCAAAAATGGACAGTATACGTAAAGGGCTGGCTTACATTTGTTGTAGCTTACAGTTTTTCTAAAAACTATAAGCGCATAATATCCGGCGAATACAAAGATGATTTATTCAAAGCCGGCTATCACAAATATTCAATAAAAATATTAAAAGATGCAATGAAAAAATTTGTATTCAACGCCCCATCTATACTTAAATTAGAGCTTTCGGCAAATAAAATAATCTCTGCTTTAATGGATGATTTTATATATGCTGTTATACACATGGACGAAAAAGACGACTTTAAGCCATTAAAACCGATAAGAAAATTATTAATATAATTTCTGAAAACTATAAAATAGATTACGAACATGCAAAAACAGATAACGAAGAATATAATTTATATTTGCGTTTTCTTATGGTAACCGACTATATAAGCGGCATGACAGATTCATTTGCAAAAAATCTTTATAAAGAGTTAAACGGAATAAACTGATTTTTATATAGTTAAAATTAACCACCTAAAACGAAGCGAACCCCATTTAGTTCACAAAAAATAAAAAGATACGACAAAGAACAGGAGGAGGAAATACCCTTTTCCTGTTCTTTAATCGAGTAGTATTACACCAACGTTTTTAAAACAAAGTATGTATTTCTGCAACCATTAAGAATAAATATAATTATTTGATTTTTTCTTTTCCGATTAAATTCAATCTAAATGAAATACCTTTACAAGATCAACGCTTACAGGACTATTGTCCGGATTGGTTTCCATAATATCTGCCATGTAATCCCACCATTTGCGACAAACCTCGGTATCTGCACTTTCAGACCATTTCTCTTCGCTTTCGATTTCGATATATCCAAAAAGAGTAAGTGTTTCTTTATCAAGAAAAATAGTATAATTCTTGCCGCCGTATTCATGAATCATATCTTTCATTTCTTCCCACAACGCATTGTGTCGCTTTTCATACTCTTCTTCCATACCTTTATAAAGTTTCATTTTAAATCCTTTTATCACCGATTATTCCCCCAATATCATTATAAAGATCTTACTGATTCTTTAAAACGGAAACAATATTTTACTGTTTTTTTCCGTTAAGTTTTTCCCGTATTCTGATACTTGAAATGCCTCTGCGAACAATGTTCCTTTTGCTTTTTCCCCATATCTTTCAATTATTTTTTGGCGATATTTTACAGCAGGTGTTGCTTCTCGGTATTCACTATTATTACTGGGTTTAAAAATATCTAAATCTTTTTCAGATAACAATGTACCATCTTTTGGAACAGTTGGCTGTCTAAGCCATTTTTTACGTTCGCCTTCATCTTTTGGCACCATATTTAATACACCGTTTGTATACGGCAACCATTCATATACCTGCGAAGTATTACAATGAATCATTTCATACTTTGTATCAATTACATCGTCAATAGGAATAACAATATCCGGCTCAAAATACGGATTTTTAAATTTATCATAAAAATACATAATTACCGGCGTTTCTTTTAACGGCTGTATATCAGGACAAAAATTAGGAACTATTAAAAGATAAGACGCATCCTGCACCAACAAAGCAACATTTCTGTGATCTGCATGATAATCATTATTTCGGTGTGTAAAAATAATGTCCGGCTGATACTCGCGTATATAGCGCACCATCCTTTTGCGGTTTTCTATATCTGCCACAACCTCACAATCCGGTATATCCCAAATGTCATATTCTATACCACTTATCGCTGCAACTGCATCTGCTTCTTTACGGCGTCTGATACGTATTTCTTCGGGTGACATAATATGATGTCCGCCACTACCGTCACACACTGATAAAAAACGTACCGAATGTCCTTGTTGTATATATTTTAGCGCTATTCCGCCACAGCGAAAATCATTATCGTCAGGATGAGCTCCAATCATCAAAATTTTCAACTTTTTATTCACCATTACCACTCCATTTGCAAAATTGTAATTATAAAAAGTGCGAGCTACTTACGCAGCTCGCTACTAATAAAATTTCAGGCAAACATTTCTGCTGCATTATCATAAAAGATTTTTTCTGTATCTTTTTTGCTGAGTTTTAGCAGTTCAATAGCTTCAAGAAGTGCTAACATACATTCTTGCGCATTGTTTAGGGGTTGATATTTATAAACAGGAGGAACTGCATCATTGTTTAAATAACCCTCATGCAAGCCAATAAAATTACTTCCGAAAGAACAAATACGTCCAACAGTTTCACCATGATCGTAATCACTGCCATACATCATCTTATCTGCTCCAAAAGCCTTAAGACAATAATAAACAGAAAGCGTTTCCGCAGAACCCGAACAATCAAACCATATATTCGGCAAATCATTAATGTGCTCTAAACCAAGCTTAAGTTTGCGCACATGATGTCCCATAGCACAATGAGCCAGTATCAATTTAGCCCTTGGATATTTATTGCACATTTGGCGTATCTGTTGCCAATTACTTTCTTCACTCAACATATTTTGATAATGCGAAAGATGAATTAAAATGGGAAATTCTCTGTCATGCGCCAATTCCCACATCCATTCAGGTGCAAAATCTAATAAATCAGCCTCGTACCTATTTGCAGCCGAGGCATAATTCAAATATGGCTTAAGTACTTTTATCTGCGAATATGTATCCATTTTCTTTTCTGTAATTTCACGTCCGCATTCCGGAGTAATAATCAAACCGGCAGCAAGCCCCTTTTCTTCTGCAACAGACAAATTATATGCATTTTCATCATCCAATATTTCTCTTTTAAATGGTTGCGGCATTACCAAACCACCGCTCATAGGACGACAATTATATTTCTCTATAAACTCACTATATTGCTCAAATGGTGTTCCCTGATATCCGCATCTGTTAGTGTATGCTCGACTAAGATGGAAGTGCGCATCATAAATTTTTTCAGGCAAATTTTCATCAAAGTATTTTGCTAATTCTCTTTCATATGCTTCATCGTATACTGTTTGACTCATAACTCTTCAATCTCCTTTAACCACTTCATTGTTTTTTCAACATTCCAGATTTTGTGATTTTCTGAAAAAACAGAAATATCTTTTTTTTCTAACAAATCAAATACCGTATTCACAAAATCCTTCGAAGAAACCATTAAAAGTTCAGCATTTCCGCAAACTGATTTATAAATCTTCCCTTGACTTTCCAATACTTTTTGCACATATTCGCTATTCACATGAGGCCATACTCCTGCTTCATCCCAATAATCATAATGCCAAACCTGTCTTTTAAGCTGCTCATACTTTGCGCTTTTTTCAGCACGTTTTAAATATTTCTCAATAAAGCAATATTCTGCGTAATGCCTAAATGTGCATTTTCTTATTCCCACTCCAACAAAAATAACCTTAGTATCAAGGTTGTACATTTTTTCCCATGGCGAATCTGCAGAAAAGGGTGTATCTCCGAAGATTCCGTATCGTTGTCCGCTTTGCCCATGTGTTTTGGTTATATATTCTGCCATCTTACCCATTGCTGCAACCGAGTGAGTTGCCTGATTACTTCTGTATACCCCGGGAAGTGTTCTAAAATAATTAGTTAAATAACCAACATCAGATTTGGAATCTAAAGTCCAGTTTTCATATACATGTTCCCAATCGTCCTGACATAAGGTAGGGAAGACAACTGTTCCATTTTCTCCTACAGCCTTTTGCATTCCTTTTATTACAGTATCAGCTCCATTTTCGGTTTCACCCAGACTTTTAAAAGATGAATGAATTAATATAGCATCTCCATTGTTTATACCCAGTCTTTTCAAAGATTCTGTAACCTCTTGTACAGTAAGCATATATAAACTCCCCTTTCCTTTTGCTATTTTATAAATACCATTTTACCGCATCGCATCGACTCGATTTCAGCTAAAGCAATACTAACCGAATCGCGCACAGATTCTACCGTAGTAATATTGTTACACTCTTTTGAATCAATAATCATTTCAACAAAAGCTTTTATTTCCATGTAATGATTGTTTTCATCATCTAAAGGAACATCTATTACCTCTTCATCTGTGTATAACAAAAATTTTTTATCTGCAATAACAGCTGTAGCATTTTCAAAATTTATAATATACTTAGCCGTAAACGGAAATTGCTGAGGCATCGACCAATCAGCACTTCCGGTTACGAGCATATCATCATAAACATATTGCGTAATTACGCTTTCTAATTCTAACTTGTTTTCTGTTCCCACAGAAAACACAGCCTTTGGTTTTCCAAAAAGCCAATTTATTAAATCTACATCGTGAATGTGCATATCTACTACGCAGCCACCACTAAGTTTAGGGTCTAATATCCAATTGTTCCATGTCCAAGTAGGAGTTTGTGAGTAACGACAAAACTCTAAACGTCTAACTTTTCCATATGTTTTGTTAAGCACATATTCCTTTAATTTAGCATACGGTGCAGAAAAACGCATACTTTGACCAATCATTAATTTTCTTTGTGTTTTTCTTGCGTTTTCAATCATTCGGTCGCATCCATCAACAGTAAGCGCCATAGGCTTTTCTGAAAAAACATGAATTCCTTTTGACAAAGCATATATTGCTACTTCTTCATGCAAATATGTAGGCAAGGTAGATAGTATAAAATCAGGCTTTTCTTTTTCGATAAGTTCTTTATAATCTTCATAAAAGCCGCATTTTGAAAAATCAACAGATGATATATCCACCGTCCCTAAATTCAGTTTTACATTGCTTAATACAGATTCTTTGTCTGCTCCGCATATTGCACACAAACTAATATCGCCTTTTCGTTCCTGCTCAAGCCTGAGCAAATTCATAAGATGCAGTTTTCCCAAACCGCCAAATCCGATAATTGCATAACGATACATTAAAATCACCCCTTGCATTTATAAGCCTATTCAGACATAAGCTCTTTTATATAGGCAACAGTTTTTTTAATATCAATAATCTGTTGTTCTCCTGAAATTTCTCTTTCAATATATAAATCACCTTTATATCCGTTTTTCAGCAATTTAGGTAAAAATACAGGATAATTTACACTACCTTCACCAACCAGTCTTTCTTTGCCATTACGGTAAGGATCTGTAGTATAGTCACCGTCTTTAATATGTACTCCACGAATTTTGTCACCATAAATATCAATTGCATCTATCGGATTTCCTCTGCCGTACAAAATCAAATTTGCCGGATCTAAATTTATTCCCAGATTATCTGTTCCTACATCCTGAATAGTACGCATAAGGGTAACAGGGGTTTCTTGTCCGGTTTCAAAATTGAAAAATACATCTCTTTCTTTACAATAAGCTGCCAAATTACTGATTGCACTTACCAAATCCCTGTAACCGGCATATGAAGGCTGCTCCGGTATAAAGCCAACATGTGTAGCCATATCATGCACACCGAGCATTCGTGTAAAATCAGCACCTTTTTTAAGTTCTTCCAAGCGAATTGCACGATAAGCATCGGGAACCAAACCCAAAGTGCATGGTCCATCAACAGGATTCCATACTTTCGGACCTGACCATCCGCACCAAAATGACGAAATGCGTACTTTATTTGCAAGTAAACTGCAAATTTTTTCGGCCGTTTCCTCGGTGTACATAGTTGCATCCCATCCGTTTAACTGGACACACTCAATACCTAAATCTACAAGTTTCTCAACGCCTGCATTGCCCTCTTCTAAAAGCCTTTTTATATTGTAAATAACACCAATCGAATTTTTATATGCCACTTTTATATCCCCTTTCGCTTATATCCGGCATGAATTTTAACAAACTCCCCTGCTTTTTAAGAAATTTACGGAACGAATAATTTTGTTTAGCAAGTCTTCATTGTGATTAATCTCTATAGTTAAAGTTTTATCGTATCCGTTTTGTGTAAGTTCATTTAAAATTTCATCAAGCGGAATCACGCCTTCGCCCAATGCAACACCATCGTGTTTTTTGCCATCTTTTCTTATATCATTTTTTTCTCTGGGTAAAATATCCTTTAAGTGAACATGTTCTGTTATGTTCACAAACTGAGGTACAGCTTTAAGCACATCTGTGCCGCCAAACCAGAAGTTGCCGGTATCAAGTGCATAAAAAAGAGAGGGAACTTGTTTGAAAATATAATGAAAATCCTCAATAGTAGAAAATGGACAGTCAACATTTGAAAAATTTTCTACTATTGTTGTAATACCATATTTTTTTGCACATTGCGAAACTTCACTAAAATACTGTATTACTATCTCTCTGCAATGCATACGCTCTTTGGCATCTTTATGGTTTTGCATTATTCTGGGCACCGGCATAAACAGTTTGCATTCAAGCTGTGCACAACGCTCTAATTGCAATTCTATATCTTCTCTGCTCGCTTCTATAATATTCTCTTTTTTATAGTCAAACGGAAACAAATGAAACATCGAGCCGGCATAAACACCATTCTCTTTTAATATTTTTTGCAGCGATACCGGCTCATATTTTTCACCAAAAACACCTGAGGAAACATCCACAAACGAAAGACCCATAGGCACAAGTCTGTCAAATGCTTCTTGTATACATTTTACCTCTCCATTGTCTGTTGCTAAATCTATTCTGTCAAAAAATGTACCTATTTTCATTGCAACCTCCGTCTAAGCAATACTAAAATTCATTTTGCAAGTACTATATTATAGATTTCCGCTCTTTTCCAGAGCTAACAAATTGCCTGCAATAAATGCTGCCTGCAAACAACGAACACCGTCAACATAATGTACATGATCTGCAAACAACGGTTCAGATAAATTTTTTGTAAATTTGTTTAAGTCTATAATCGGAATTTTATATCTATCCATCACTTTTTTCGCAATATCATTATAAGCAATAACATCCTTGTCAGAACGCGAAAATGACGGACACATTTTTTTGTGTATTTCATCATCTACTGAGGTAGTGCTAAGCCAAACCATTTTTTTCTTTTTGCTTAACACAAGAGAAACAAGCTCATTTAGATTTTTCTCATACTCTGCTTCCTCTATTTGCTTTTTATTATTTTGAGTTTTTATATCATGCAGTCCGCAATTAACCAGCAAAACATCGCATTCAGGACAATTCTGCTTTATAAATTCTAAAACATGACTGCTGTCCCCACCATTAATACTCGATTCATTATTCAAATCGCCATGTTCAAGATTTTTCCCTTTTCTGTCATACTCGAAAAAACCTTTTAAATATTGTTCAAGATAAGGACCGTAATGTATTGATATACTGTCTGCTAAGACAAAAAGTTTTTTCATTGATTTTCTCCGTTCGCTATATTTTAAGTTCGATAATGAATACACAATTTAACAATTATTCTACTCATAAATTACAAGCATCGACGGTGTTCCGTTTCTCGTGCTTAAAATTATTTTTGAGTATTCGTTTCCGGTGAGCTTATAAGCCCTTACATCATCCGCTTTTCCGCTTCTTACAATACCTTTTTGTGTAACAACAACAATTCTATACTTTGACAGCGGATGTGCTTCAAAATCTACATATCTAGCTCCTTCCATAGAATCAGATACATTTCTTTGAGTAATAAGTGCAACATCACCGTCTTTATCATATACATTAGCACTTATTATGCGGTATGATGAAGTAAATGCCGATGAACCAAAGGTATCGTTAACTTTCAAACCATTTACCGATGACCTGTCATTAATCATTTTAATATTTAAAATTCTGTCATTATGGTCTGTAACCAGTTTAACAATATCTCCTGCCTCTACCGTGCATTTTTCTGTTTCATCTGCAAATGACATACAGGATTTTAACACGCTCTCATCCCTGCATTCCATTGATTGAGTTCCGTTAATTCCTATAACCTGAATGATGTCTGTTATATCACCGTTTTCAGAAATTCCCTTTGTGATTTTTTTCACCACATACATAGGCGCAGTACTGTCAAGTGTATTTTTTCCCGTACGCTGCAAAATGAAATCTACACCTAATCCTGATGAATTATAGCTATATGCTTCAAGGGCATAACTGCTGCCATCTCTGTAGTCTGCAAGAGTGCCAACCGAAAAATCTATATCCTCTGCAGCAGAGGTATCTTCAGGCACTCTGATAACCTTTACATTATCAGCACATACAAACACGCCAGAAAATCCGTTCATCGCCGCTCTGTAGACATAACGGCCATTTGCCGCTAATACAAAATGATTAAGTCCGTCGTCTTCGCCCTCATCGGCAAAATTTCTTTCTGACGGAAAATCAAGTGAACGCAAGCTGCCATCATTGCCGCGTGTATAAGAAACCATTCCGCTTAAGCTAATAGCCGATAGTGCTGAATATATTTGCTCTTCACCTTTGTAAAGCACACCGTCAATATATAACTTATCGCCGGTTTCTAACACTCTCATCATATCATTTACATCATAAAGCTTAATTTTAAAACATTTAGAAAGTCCTTCTGTGCGATAATCGCTGCCTACAATATAACCTACACCCTGATTGTAGTCCTCAAAAACCTCGTTGCTTATTGCCGCTAACTTGCCTTTAAAATCTTTTAAGAAGGATCTGTATGAGCCCAGTACGATATTTTCAACATCGTCTTTTATAGCTTTGTCATATTTATACATTTCTCCATCTATATAAAGGTTATATTCTTCTGTTTCAAGGCTTTCTGTACGTCCGTAAATAATACCTGTTGAATGATAAATCTCATTGGCAAAAAGCACGCCATTCTTTTCTATACCAATAACAGAAACAAGGGATTTCTTTTTTATATCTTTTATTTTCGCTTTATCGCCGTTTATTGAAAAAATCTTCGTATTGCCGTTTTCTTCTCCACTTGCAATATGAACACTTTTTTTGCCGGTCATATAGATATTAAATCCACCTTGAGTCTCTACAATATCCTCTACAACATAATTTACATAGTCATAAATCATAACTACGTTTATTTTTCCGCTGTTGTCATTTTCTATAAACTCTATCCATCCGTTTATTGGAATAAAACGCATTGATTGTTTACTTTCAGGAACTGTATTGTTATATATGATAGAGACATCTGATGCCAGTTCAAGCTCATCTTCTTTGCCTTTTTCATTTTCATATGTATATTTTCCATTTGAATAAGAAATAATTTTTTCTGCATCTAAAACTGTTTTTGAATTTATTTTTTCAGGAGTAACCATCACTGCCGTACGCTCACCAAACGACTCCTTGTAGTATACTCGTACATAGTGTCCGAGATACTCGTTGTAACTCTCATCATAAAACTTATATTGTATACCATCTATACAAATTTCATTTAAGACCGGTTTAGCCGCGGACAGCAAATTAACATCGCTGTTTGCTGTTACAACTCCTCTTGTCTGTTTGATGTTTAACAGTTTTTCTAATACATATTCATTTTTACTAATAGCAAATTCTCCGGTTCCGCCATAAACCGGCTCGATAGCAGGAAGCCACATTGTCTTAAAGACCAAATCGGCGGTTTCATTCCAAGTCAGGCTTTCATTGCCGTTTTTACCGCAAACCAAATCATTTTTCAATGCAACTTTTTTATATCCTTCAGGATATCCACCGGCCTTTTGAGCTAAGCCATCATAATCAGCAATACTTAAAAGACCAAGTATCGCCTCGTTATAAGTAAGCGGATCATCTGCTCTGAAGGACCCTGTTTCATTTTTTCGCATAGCGCCCATTACATAAAGCTTATTTATATTATCTTCATTTTCATTATAAATTCCTAAAAGCTTTGTAAGCAGCATTGCGTATTCTGTTCTGGTAATGATATTTTCTCCGGCATATTGGTCATCTGTTAATAACTCCAAAGACTTAAAAAAACTAACACTATCCGATTGAACGTTTGATGCTAAAGCGATCTCTGCCGGCATAAAAGTAACTAAAATTAACAACGATGCAAGCAAGGTACATATCATTTTTTTCATTTTTCTATGCCACCTCCGTTCTTTAGCACTTCGAATATAATTTTTGCCATTTCGGCACGAGTTGCACCTGCCAACGGGTCAAAGCAATTATTTTCTCTGCCTGAAACAATCCCTTTTGCTGCAAGAAGCTGAACCGCCGGTTTTGCATAAGGCGCAATATTTTCTTCATCTGCAAATTCTATATTTTTATTTAAATCATCAGATTCTAAAATACGACTGACCATTACTGCCAAATCCTGTCTTGTGATAAAACTGTCAGGCGCAAACACAGTATCAGAAAATCCATTTATCAGATTGTGAGCATATGCCGCAGAAACATACGGATAATACCATGCTCCTTCGTTTACATCTTCAAACGGAACTTTACTGTTTTCAATGACTATATCACTTGCAAGCACAAGTATTTTTGCCATCTCTGCTCTTGTAACTTTTTTATCAGGAGCAAACAGGTTATCACCTATACCATTTAAAATTCCTCGTTCTGCTAAATAATAAACCGCTTCTTGTGCCCAGGTTGCCTGCTCCATATCTATAAATTTTTCAGAAACGGCATTGACCTTTTCCTCGGTTTTTTCTTCATCTGTAACGGTTGAGATTTTAGGAGCAGATACTTTTCCGCCACCGCCGCCGCTTCCGCCGCCACCGAAATGCGGTGTATATTCTGCATCTTCACAACAGTCTTCGAATGATTGTTTAACATCTGATAATGTTACAAACTCCTCGGTTTCTTCTATCATTTCATAAATAATTTCTGCCTGATTATTAATCTCATCATATTCTGCAAAATCTATGCCTATTTCTGCACGATACTTGGATAATACCGAGGCATACGCTTTCCATAGTTCCTTATTTGAATTTAACAATTGCAAAATAACAGTTGTTTCAAATGCATTTTTTATTGAATCGGCAGCAAATTCTTGTTTTTGCATTTTTTCGCATACATTTTTTTGCAAATCTGTATCAGCATTATAATCTTCATATGCTGCCGTGCTCTTTATTCCGTTTTTGTCTAACATCTCGTCTAACATTACTACGGCATTTTCATAAGATGCTTTACTAAAATCTATCAAATTTAAAGTATTGTTAAAATTATCAACAAAATCCTCTAAACTTTCTGTTTTTGCCGCATACAATCTTTTGTAAAACTTTTTCAACTCATTTTCCTGCGATATTAATAAATTAAATTTATCAACGTTTAGCTGTAAATAGTCTCCTCTATTTTCTGCAATCCACAAAATATCGCTGTCTGTTTTATTTGTAACAGCTGCTTTTACTTTCTCCCACAAAACTTGTTTTTCTTCTTTATTATAGAAAATAAGTTCGCACTCTGTTGAATATTCTACGCCGTAAATAGTTGCTAAAAAGTGATACGTTTCACTTTCAAAGCCTTGCATATTAATAAAAAAGCTGCACTTGCCCTCGCTATCAACACGCCCCTCTTCAGCCCAAACTAAATTGTTCAGAGTTGTGTCTTGACCTTTTATAAAAACACGAATTAACACCGTATTACCCGACATTGCACTATCTGTCGCAAGTAAAATCTCTGTTTTTTCCTCACTTGCCGAGATAACCTCTAAAACGGCATCTGCCGTTGATGCCGAAATAATTGGCAGCGTTGAAAAAACAAGAGCCACACTAATAATAATAGATATTATTCTCCCCATAAAAACCTCCGTTCCGCAATGCGGCGGCATATATTTAATTTATTATGCCGCCATTTTAATACAACATCCCGTTATGTTATTTGCGTACATTATTCATTTGTCAGTATAATATAGTCAAGTTCAACATCTCCAACGCCGTGTACCGGGTCAAATCTTAACCATTTAAGATTACCCTTCCAGTTTGGATTTTCAGTCAAATCTATTTCATATTCACTGAAATTATCTTGCTGACTCTCAACAACAACCGAATATTTTTTTGCTTCATTTGCAGTTGTATCTAAGTCAGTAGTAAAATAAACCGTAGTCTGTCCGTTTTTAGTTCCATTTTTCAGTCTGAATTTTAATGTGGTATACTTTGCAGTATCTAAGCTTAATCCTGACATACTCAATGTAGGACTGCTGTTAGATGCGGTTATATACATAATACCGTCCGATACCGAAACAGAAGAAATCTGATTGTTCGGCGACCATTTTTGCAAATCCCCATCCTCATTGAAGTTCCAGCTTCCTATTGGATCTGCATTTAAAGATACCGGCATTGGTGGCGATTTAAGAACGACTTTGTTTTCTTCCGGTTTCCACATTACCTCATATCCCATAAATTCAGCGGCATTGCGAACTCCTATAATCCATCTGCCGTTATATTTCTGTATTAATGCTTTACCGACCGCTTTACCATTGCGATATGCGTTACCCGTTTGTGTATCTATAGTAAGGAGTGTTGAATTTTTGAGTAACTTTATGCATTTTTCATCAGGAACATATATTGCACTCATATCGGCATATTTTTTAATACAAGTAAGAGACAGATATACCGTTCCATCCAATTTAATAGGAACTTCAGGAATTACAATACTTGATGAGCTTACTGCGCTGACTGCAGCTATCTCCTGACCATCCAACTCAAATCGAACCAGTCCTCCGCTTTCATCTTTTAACAGTTCGACACTTTCTATTTCAAACTCTCCCGTAGTGTTAAATGGGTCTATTCGCAGTTGTACAAGCTTGCCTTTCCATGGTTCACGAATCCAAACAGGAAAATAAACATCATAAAATTCCTCATTTGTCGCCTCGGGTGTTAAGGTAATGCCCTTTGCCTCGTTCCATTTTTGATCAGTATCGGTTATGAAGAATATAGACATTGCTCTGGCAGTTACACTCTGTTTAAGCCTTATTCTGATGTAGCTTATTCCCGTAAGATCAATATCTAAGTTTTCTTCCGACACTATACTTGGGTCCATTCCTATGGCAGTACCTTTGATTTTGCCGTCTTCGTATCTGTAATTTTCAATTTGTTTTTGTGCAGTCCACAAGGCGAGGGAATCTCCCTCCCATTTTTTCACTACCTTTTCGGGTATAGGCAATGTCGCATCTTCACCGTGCATCAAGGGTTCTCTTCCTTCTGCCTGAAAAAGAATACCGAAGTCTTGTTTTTCTGCATCTTCAGGTACAACATCTGTGTGCGCGCCCCTGTTGGTGAACACATCACTTATTGCATCTAAATATCCAAATCCCTCTAAACCACAGGGTGCGATATAATGACCCTCACAGTACTCATTCCAGGTAAGCAAGAAACATAACTTTTCGCTTAACGGATATTGTTCATAATTCTGATAATGTTCATCACGCACATATTCCAAAGTCTTTTTAAAACCATCTACAGGCTCATATGCGCCCTTGTTGCGCAACCAAGCAGATTCTTCACGTCCTTGCGATACTGCACCTGCCACAAAAATGTTATCATGCTTTGTTTTTGTCTTTCTCAGATTCTCGATTTGTCCGCCGTTACCAAATTCAGAAATAGCAAAAGAATAGTTATGAATACCGTCTGCACCTATTTTATCTGCATACATTTCACTTTCACCCGAACGGCTGGTAAGAATTATAGCATCATCGTATCCCAGCTCCTTGCAGGCGTCTCTGATACATTGAATATTTATTTTTGCTTCCTCTTCACTGCTGTTACACTGATATTTAAAGAAATAGTCAGACACATAAATAGAAATCACCGGTTTATTATCAACAACTAAATATCGCGGATCTTTTAAATAATGCTCAACCCAATACGGAACTACATATTTTCTAAAGCTTTCTCCCGTTACCTTTGTAGCCGATGTGTTTTCCCACATAATCATAAAATCCAAACGGTCTGAATAGGCTGAACGAAGGTATCCCTCTCTTAATTCGAATCCGTTTCTTCCAAATAATATTGGTCCTTCCTGCCAGTTTGTAGGCAAAAACCAACAATTAAGACGAAAGTCTACTCCGTGCTCTATCATCCATTTATTCTGCCAGTCTGCTGCCTCTCTGCTTCCTTCGTCATAAAATCCGAGATACGGATGTCTGTCCGGGTCAGCATACGCAAAATCCCAACCTAAATGTTGTCCCTCTCGCCACATATCACAAGTCTGCATTCCTAACAAAAAGTCATCCGACTCAACCTTTTCCGGCTCAGGAACATATTCTTCCGGCTCATTTACCAAAAAAGCTCTTATATCATCAATCCAGAATTCACTTCTTGATAATATTTCGGTTGTTACAAAAAATCCGTCAACACCATCGCCGCTAAAACTAATATTTTCTGCAATTAAACGGCTGTTTATATAAATGTCTGCTTTATGTTCAAAAAAATCAACATCAATTATATAATCATACCAAACATCTTTAGTGCATTCATATACTTCCATTCCGTTAACGGTAAAACAATTATTAATTAATCCCACGTTAAATATCGGCTTGCTTCCATCCGTCCATGCCATATTAAAATTCTGTTTGTTTTCTATAACCGTAAACTTTCCTTCCAAACTCACTCTGCCCGTAATACGGTTGAAATTACGTTTTAATTCAACACCTTCTACATTACTCACATCATTTATATGTAAAGAATAGCAATCAGGCCATGATTTACCTGAGGTGCGCTGCGGCTGCACCACCGAATTTGCTAATTTATTCTGTCTCCATTCATCAGAAAGAGTGTTATCAGCATACGAGAAAAATTGTTCATTAAGAGCAAATCCCGTATACATTATTAATCCATTCATATAAAATTCAGCAATATTTTCTTCCGTACTTTTAAACTCTATAAAATCAAGATTATTAACATCATCTTTAAAATCGAAACTTCCTATTCTTTTACCGCCCAAATGAACAACAACCGTGCGATTATCTAAATTGACATCCAGTTTTACACTAAAAAACTGATTCAACTTAAATTTCATAAGTTGCTTCATATCGTTTTTCTGTATTAAATATAATGCGCCCTTTTGAACTTGGATTAAAGCAATATCCTTTTCTCCGCCATCACCTGCAAGACGAAAATACAGTCCATTAGAACCGGTAGAAAATTTTATAGAGGTTTCTAATGTTAGTACTCCCTTATCGTGATATGCAATTTTCTTACTCATGCTTACAGGAGCAGCTTTACTCTCATCACGAAATCTAAACCACTCGTCCTGCTGATAACCAATAATGCTTCCTCCGCTAACATCTACATCCCAACCACTTATAACAGGAGAGTTATTCATTGTCATAATTTGTCCGAAACGCTCATCCATAAGATAATGTGGTCCATCCATTGTTTGTAAATCCGGTGCCATAGCAGAAACCGTTACACTCACAGTAAGGCACATTATACATATAATTGCACACAAAATAATTTTTTTCATAGTTATACCCCTTTTCTGACAATATCGACAAATCTTTTGCACAGCTTGTTTTAATTTACAGAACAAGTACCCTGCTAATTAAAAGAATAAAAACCGTTTTGGTTAAATACATGCATTTCGCAAAGCGGTTTAAGCTCTGCAGACCATATATAAAACTCAATTTTATCAGCATCGTTTTCAATATTTTCATCAAATTCAAAGCTGGTTTTATTCGATGACAGAATATTTGATTTTACCTTAATTAGCTTATTGCCGGCATCTTTGATTGCAACAAAACCATATGCTGTTTCATATTGTTCTAAAAGTCTCTCATCAATTTCAACAACACCTTTTATGCGACCTTTTTTGATTACATTTACAGGCTCGTCACTTTCATCTGTAATAATTGCTGATACATCTGGTTTTTCAGCTGTAACAGTAACCGAAGTACTGCCAACAATCTTTCTGCCCCACGCATCCTTTATTTGCGGCAACGAAATTGTGTAGCTTTCGCCTATAACAGTTTGAGATAAACTTACACTAACTGTAGTTTCTCTGCTTATTTCATCAGTATGTATTACAACATCCACACCATTTTCTGACACAGCACCATTTAATAATACCTTGTCAGGTGTTACACTCCACTTGTCTACATCATGTGAAAAGCAGAATACAATCGGTTCACCTGTTGTAAATTTTCCGTTTATACCTCCAGTAATACTTTTTGTAAAAACGTTAAACGGCGGTATTTTTCGCAAACTAACATCATCCATATATACCCTTTTTTCTGTAGCAGCTGTCTGCGTTATATAAAAATAAACATCATTAAGATAATCCGATTCGCCTAAATAATACGAGCTCCCGTCAATATCATTATATTTGTTAGCTGCTATGTTACTTTCTATATAATTCCAATCAGAAGTTAATGCAAAAGATGCGTTTGACTGTTGAAATAAGAATTCGCATCCGCTGTTATGCGTTTTCAAATTGTTGTTATTATCCCACACTTGATATTTGGCTGCAAAACTCATAGACTTATTGTTATCATCAACATTTTCATTTTTAAGCCATCCTGAAAAATGATAATCTGAATATGGCTCTAACTGAGCTTTAAAACCTAATCTTTGATACCTTTTGGTATAATACTTATATACACTTGTATCGCCGCTGTGAGATACAGATTGGCTTATGCCAATACCGCCTTCTGTACCGCCCCAAAAGCTATCTATATATTCGCAGTCAGAATCAGTAACCATATTACGATATATCCATTTGCCGTCTGCGTCTATATCTTTATTGGTATTATAGCTTATTTCAGGAAAAAACTTTCTTGCATTCATGCTTATCGTTGCAGTTTGCTGATTATATTCATATTCATTATAAAAGGCCTCGGCAACCGAACGGAGAGGAATTAAATAAGACTCCGCCGCTCCTTTTAGCTCCCCATAATTACATATCTGTTCGCCGTTTCTGTATACATCACCATTTTCATCAAAACGAATAACATCAACATCAGTCACAAAAACAACTTCGTTTGTATCGGATAAATACGAAACGTTTACACCAAAACAATCAGCAATATCATTCATTTCTGCGTATAATTCACTGTCATACTTCTGTATCGGAGTATTGGTGTTTATTAAGTTTCCTTGTACATACCAATAAGGTCTGTCCGAAGCCTGCCCACGCAACAGTTCAATTTTTTCAATTTCAAACTCACCCTTTGAATTAATGCAATCAAGCCTTAACTGATAAAGCGTGCCGCAAAAGTTTTCATCCTGCCACACAGGAATATAAATTTCTTCCCATTGTCCACTTTTGCCTGCATTTGAATAAATCATTCTGCTTTCTTCGTAATTGGCATCTTGCGTACGTCTGTAGTATACATTAACCTTAGAATCAGTTGCCGTTCTTTTCATCCTGATTTTTATATAATTAATATTTTTTAAATCAATATTCAGTCCTTTAGGTGAAAGAATCGCCGGGTCTTCTCCACCCGAGACTGCCTTATAGATGCCATTATTACACTCTGTTTGTATAACTTGTTTGTTTATAATCCATGTATCATATATTTCCTGTCCGCTCCAGCTCGCGGCAACTTCTGTGCCTACAGGAACGTTAATTTTTTCTATGGGTTTTGGTTTTCTTTCTCTCGGATAAAGTGTTCCAAGATGTGCTTTTTCTTTTTCGTCAGGAATTACGTCCTGATGAACCTCTTCTGTCGAAAAAACCTCTCGGATTGCATCCAGATAATCAAAACCGCATTTTCCGGAAGGCATAATATAATGTCCCTCTCCGAATTCATTCCAGTTATCCAAAAGAACAACTGTTTTTTCTCCGTTCGAATAATAGTTTTCAGTATCAGAATCTATATATTCAAGCACCTGCTTAAAGTTTTCAGCAGACAGCATTTGTCCCGATGCACGCCCCCACGGAGTTTCATCTAAGCCTACGCTGGCTACCGGTATTAATCCCATTTCAGCAGTTTTTGTATTTGAAACAGCTCTTTGTAAATATCCCTTCTGTGTTTCAGGATTATTGGAAATATCTCTCCAAGTATAAGTATGAACTGCATCAAATCCAATAGATTTTTCCAATACAATCTCATCTAAAGCAGTATTGCATCCTAAAATACAAGCGCCCTGATAACCTAAAGCTATACATTGCTGACGCAGGTAGTCAATACACTCTTGCGCAAGAAGCAAAGCTTCTTCATCACTTTGACAATCGCTTCTTATTGCCTCTAAAAAAACCTTAGGACTATATATGCTTATTACCGCATTGCCATTTATCTGATAATAACGCGCATCTTTTAAGTAATGTTCAACCCAGTATGGAACAATATCATTTTTAAATATATCGGCAGTAATATTATTATTGGTTGAATTTTCCCACATAATTGCAAAGTCGATTGCCTCAGAATTATCCGCATAAAAATATCCGTTCTCTAAGGCTTGAGCTCTTGGTGTTTTTATTGCTCCGCCATCATAGGGCGACGGTAAAAACCAGCAATGCATCTGCCAGTTTATTCCATGCTCCGCTAACCATTTAATTTCCCAGTTGGCTACTGCTTCATTTCCATCATCATAAAATCCTAAATACGGATGATTATCAGCATAAGGCAAAATATAGTCCCAACCTACATGAGAGCCTTCGCGCCATATATCACATCTCATAATACCTGCATCATATTCTTCAGAGACTGCTTTGTTGGTATCCGGAACATTTTGGGCAGCAGGTGTGTAGACTAAAATATCATCTATCACCAACGAGGCGGAATTGCCGTTTATTATCTTAAATTTATTAATTTCTGCACTTTTGCAATAAATATTTTTTATAAGCTTGCCATTTAGCCAAATTTCTGCTAACTCGCCGTATTCTCTTACTGAAACGTTATACCATATACCCGCAGATAAAGACGATATGCTTTCTTCATTCAGGTAAAATATCCCATTACTGCAGCTAAAATTATAAATTTGCTCTTCATCATCTAAAAACAACATATTTGCCGTTCCCTCTGATGCCAGAAAAGAAAATTCGTAGCTTTTGCTATATGTGTCAAGCTTTGCAAAAGTTGTACTTACCGTTGTGCTATTACCTATGCTAAGGCTATAAATATCAGGATTAGATGAATTGTCAGAACTAACTATTTCAGCCTGCCCTGTACAATCCCAGTTTTTAGGAAGACTTCCCACAGCTCCGGCTGATAAAAAACGTTGATTTATACTGTAGTCAGCATACACTTTTACAAAATTAACATCTGTTTGTATAACTGCTGAAGATGTTGTGCCAAAGCAAACTCCGTCAACACCGGATACATCAGCATTTGCTATAACAGAGGTTTTACCGTTTATGCTGACCGTAACCGCATTATTGTCTATATCAACTTCCATCAATATACCAATACGTTCATTGGCTGATGCGGTTGTATTGTAAACTCCCAGCTCTGTTATTGCACCCGAATTGGTGTATAAATATATACTTTTAATTCCGCTTCTTATTTCCGCTACGGTCTCACCTCCATAGGTCAGACCTATGTTAAATCCTTCTTTTCGATAGCTCAAAATAAACGCAGTTTCCATCGTAACTTTTCCTTTTGTTCTGCGATTTAATTTTTTGCTTGCTTTAACAGGAGCCAATTTACTTTTATCATTTAAACGCACTCCGTTAAGATTGCTGTAAACAACCTCGCCGCCGCTTTTGTCAAAATCCCAACTGCTGATTGGTGCTATCTGTTCTGTTTCTTCATGCCTGAAATTGTCATCTGTTAAATAAATTGATTCTTCGCTTTCATAAAGCTCTATTTCTGAAATATTATACATTTCATCAGGACAAAGCTCTGAATCCTCTGCATACACCTGCGGCAAAACAGAAGTCAACACAGCAACCAACATAAGTAAGGTTACAATTTTAAATTGCCACATAGATTGCATAGTTTTCATTTAACTTTTCCTCCTGTAAACAGTTCTTATTATTTCAACATTTATATTAATATTCGCTTTTTATAAGTCCATCTTTGCCAAAAGTTGTATAAGGAACTATCGGCGTTGGAAAGTCTGAATTTGTCCATATAAATACACGCATATACTCTGCGTTTTCTGAATTTATCGGAATTAAAACAGCATTTTCGCCAGACTTTTCTTCACCGTCAGCCAGACTTAATGAGGTGTGACTTATCTTTGCTATCGTTCCGTTTGCAATTGCTGCCACTACTACTGTTACTTGTTGTTCCTCGTTGCTTTTCAGTTCTATTTTTGCGGTTAAATCACCTTGTTCAAAGCTTGCAATGTCTGTTCCATTCTTTTCAAAAGAAATTTTTTCTTCTAATATCGGCTTTGTGATAAAAGATATTGTAGTTTTACCTTCTACCTCACGTCCCCATGCATCCTTAAGCTCCGGCATGGATATGGTATACTTATTTCCGTTTTTTAAGTTATTCAGATTTAACGAAAGCACGGTCTTACGATTGCTGCCGTTCGGCATCTCAACTGTTGCTGAACTAATTACGTTACTGTCAGGTATTCCATTTACCGTAATTTTTTCTTTACGAACCGAACGCGGATCTATATCCAATGAAAATGCAAATTTAACTACATCTCCGTCCTGCAGAATAACTGAAACGTTTTCATCCGTCATATCGTTTTCTTCTGTTCCGGCAACAACTGACATAACTTTACTGCTTGGCAAATCTTCGCCCGGAATTTTGCGCATGCTCCAATCGTCAATATAAAGATCCTGAATGTAGGTTGTTGACCCATTTGTAGCAGTTGCCGTCATACCGTAGTCTGCACTTTCTGCCAAATTTGCAATTCCTATCTGAACAGAGCCGTCAGCTTTTACTCCGCCGATTCTTACTTTTGTATCGTAAAGTGTCCACACATTATCTTCAGTAATTTCAATAAGTGTTGACAGATTTTTTTTAGATTCTACATATCCTTCACCGGTTCCCCAGTTTTCAAAAACACCTATTCTTGCCTTGCTGCTTTCTCCCAAAAAATCTGTCTTTATCATCGCGCTCATGCGATAAGCCTGTTCAGAAGTTACTTCCATATTCATTGCATTAAATGCAATTCCACGATAATGTGAAGATTTGCGATACAAACCACTGCCATAATATCCATCCGGTACTACAGAAAAATTACCTTCTGTACCGGTTCTGTCACTTCCTCTATTGATAAATCCTGCAGAAGTTTCACATTCTGAATCCGGCACCAATTCTCTGTATTCCCATGTTTCTGCCGTAACACCCTCCGGCAGAATATATGCCTCAGGAGTTGTTGCCAAAGCCGTTGCTGGCATTATAGCTACAAGCATAATTATTGTTAAAAATGCTGCACTCACTCTTTTATATAAATACATAACAAGTAATCCTCCTATAAAATAGCATCATTCTTTGACCACTCCCACGGTCATACTGATAACATCCTTTGAAAAAAATGAATATAAATTTATCTTAGTGTCGCTGCCAAGTATGGCAGCGACACTAAATACATATTAATTCTCTATTTCTTCTATAATCGGTTTAAAGTCGCTGGTCCAAAGATAGAATATTATTTTATCTCCGTCCTCATAGTCTGCAAACGATCCCGAAAGTGCTGCATCTGCAGCTGTTGCATCAGGAATCCACACAACCTGTTCAAGACCTCTGCCGGAATTCTTTAAAGCGATTGCTGCTACCCAGTTTTCACCGGCCGGTTTAATTTTGTTAATTACATAACTATATGTATTGCCGTTTACAGTTGCCGAAATTTCAGGAACTGTAAAGGTTGCTGCCTCTACGTTTGATAGTTCTCTGCCCCAGGCATCTTTAATGCCCGACGGCAAGGTAACAGTATATTCTTCACCAACAGCTGTACCGCTAAGAGTAACTGAGAGAGTTGTTTTTCTTGTTATTTCGTCTGTAGAAACCTCAACATTGCTGACAGTTGCACCACCGGTTACAGTTATATCTTTAGCCTGTGCTGTCCATTTATCAATATCTTTATCAAAATAGAATTCAACTGTGCTGCCCTTTGCAGAATAGCCCTTTGCATTAACAGTCCAATCAGGAATTAAACGAATGCTCCAATCGTCAACATACATTCTGTCAACTATTCTGTTGTTTATATCGTTAGCTGTAGCACCCGTAACAGAATCCAGGTTATTTGAAAGTCCTATCTGCATAGGCTTAGGATTAGATATACCTGCATCTGCTGCCTTAACGGCATTAGCAGGTATTGTAAATGTTCCTTCAAAACGTTGCCAAGTATCATTTACATAGAACTGCGGACTTCCGGAAATCCAGCCTTCAGTTACATTGTATTTTGAACTGCTTGTGCTATACACATAGTAGTTGCCAAGAAACGGTCTGATTGGCATTGTGTCGGTTTCTCTGATAAGGTCTGAGCGAAGATATGCAGAAATATGGAATGTTTTGCCTGCTTCAAATATATCATCTTTAAATCCTACGCCGGCATACTGTCTTGCTGTACGCGCAATACTATAGTTACCGCTATGTGCATTTTCTGAAAGCTCAATGCTTGTCTGTAATGTAGAAGTAGAATCAGAAGATGCTCTGTTTTCAAAACCGGTCAAAGTTTCACATTCTGAATCCGGCACTAATTCTCTGTACTTCCAAAGTCCCGAACTATCTAAATCATCATTGATTGAATACGGTTTTTCTGCAGCAGTCATAACATAAGCAGCTGCATTTCCGACAACCTCTCTTCCCCATGCATCCTTTAAGCCGTCGAAAGAAATATTATATATAGCACCTTCAGCCATATTTCCTAACATTAAAGTCAAAACTGTACGACGAGTTGTTCCGGTCGGTTCTGTAAGTACAGCAGAGGTAATAATATTGCTGTTTGCCGTGCCGTTTACTAATATTTTTTCTTTGCGTACCGTGCGCGGATCAATGTCAAGCGTAAACTCAAACTCTACCAAATTACCATTCTTGACTGTAACGGGAGCTTCGCTGTTATTGGCTGCACTTGCTTCTGTTCCGGCTTTAACAGATATAATTTCACTTGCAACATTTGCAAAATCGCCTGTCGGCACTTTACGTATGCTCCAGTCGTCTACATACATTGTATCAACAATACGGTTATTAACCAGGTCATTAGCTGTGCCGCTAGACTGATTGTATGCTAAGCCAATTTGGGTTAAAGCGCCGCTGGATGCAGAAGCGTTAGATGAATTTAAAAACGCAGTCGGAATTGTAAATGTTCCTTTATACTCTTTCCAGCTGTTGTCAACGCTCCATTCAGTACTTCCCGATATGAAACCTTCTGTTCGGGTATATGCAGTTACAACGCCCTCTTCCTCTTTGGCTACACTACTTATGTAGTTTAAAAACGGTCTTATTTTCATAACAGCGTCGCCTCTTATAAGGTCTGAACGCATAGCTGCAGAAACATTATAAGTTGCCCCAGCTTCAAATCCTGCGGTTCTGAAGCCTATACCCGTACTGTATCTGGCAGTACGCTTAAGACTGCTTTCTCCATAGTTTTTATTTACAGAATCTAACACAACATTTGTTTGTAAAGTCGGTGCTGCATCAGAGCTACCTCTGTTTTCAAAACCAGTTAAAGTCTCGCACTCTAAATCAGGCACTAATTCTCTGTATTCCCAAGTATCTGCCGTAACACCGTCAGGCAAAGCATACGCCTCCGGTACAGCTGCAAATGTTGACATTGGCAACACAGCAACAAGCATAAGGATTGCTATAAATGCTGCTCCGAATTTTTTTACATAATTCATAAATATGAAACCTCCCTAAATTTATAATAAATTAACCCTTGACCGCCCCTACGGTCATTCCCTTTACAAAGTACTTTTGGAAAAACGGGAACACAACTAATATAGGTCCCGCAACCGCTATACACATAGCCATCCGTGCCGAAAGTGTTGGCATCGACTGCCCGTTGCTGACGATTCCTGCTTCAAGCGCCTCGGGTGAGTTTAAATATTCAATATTCTTCATAATCGACATTAAAAGGTATTGCAGCTTTACTTTTTCAGGCGATTCAATATAAAGCATTGAAAAATACCACTCATTCCAGTAATTTAAAAGCAGCAACAATCCAACGGTAGCAAATGCCGGCTTTGATATAGGCATTACAATTCTGACAAATGCCGAAAACTCACCTAATCCATCTAATTTTGCCGATTCTATCAGTTCTGTAGGTACTCCCATAAAAAAGCCCTTCATCAACAGAATATTCCACGCGCTGCACACGCCCGGCAAAATTAAGGCAAATATATTATCCTTAAGCTCGAGCCATCTTGAAATTAATATGTAGGTAGGAACTAAGCCGCCGTTAAACAGCATTGTAAAAAATACATAAAACGATAATATTTTTCGATATGCATAATCCTTACGACTCATTACATATCCACAGCTGGAAACAAATGCAAGACCGCATATTGTTCCTATTAAGGTTGTTATGATAGTTACTTTATATGCATCTATCAGTCTTACCGGATCAGCAAAAAGCATTCTATATGCATTTAATGTAAACTCTGCCGGTAACATACGATAACCGCTACGCATAATTTCTTCCTGCGACTGGAACGAAGAACCAAGAATAACCAGGAACGGATACAAACAGCATACGGACAATATAATAAGCAGAACATGCATAAAAACATGTATTACTTTTTCTCCGGTAGATAAAATATCTCCATCTCTTAATCTTTTTTTCGCCATAATATCCACCCTTCTTAAAACAACGCATTGTCAGGACTGATTTTTCTTACAATTAAATTAGTCACTACAACCAGAATAAAGCCCAACACTGCCTGATAAAATCCTGCTGCCGAGGACATACCTATATCTCCCAGGGTAATTAACGCTCTGTAAACATATGTATCAATAATATCTGTTGTAGAATATAAAAGCGATGAATTAAGTGTAAAATTATAAAACAATCCAAAATCACCGTAGAAAATTTTACCTACTTTTAAAATAGTCATAATGATAATCATAGGCATTATACTCGGAATGGATATATACCAAATCTGCTTAAATTTTCCTGCTCCGTCAATTTTGGCCGCCTCGAACAATGACTTATCGGTGCCCATAAGCGCAGCATAATAAATAACACCGTTATAACCCATACCCTTCCATATTTCTGCAATTATTAAAATTGCAGGCCAATAACGCGGAGCGTTATACCATGCTATGGGTTCTTTACCGAATGCAGAAAGAAGTTTATTTAACAATCCGTAATCTATATCTAAAAATACTCTTGCCGCATAAGCTGCTACAACCCATGATATAAAATACGGTAAAAACAATAATGTTTGATAGCCTTTAACAAATCTGCTGCTCATTTCAAACAACATCAATGCGATTACAACAGCCACTATCGTACCCAATACAATAAACACAAGATTATATAGAATTGTATTACGCGTAGCTATTGTTACTGCTTCATTGTCAAATAAAAACCTGAAATTTTCTAACCCTGCCCATGGACTTTTAAAAAAACCAAGCTCGTAGCTATAGTTTTTAAACGGAAGTATTAGTCCATACAGCGGAATATAACTAAAAATAAACAGAAAGATAACAGAAGGTAATGCCATGGCTGTAAGCGGAAAATTCTTTTTAAAAGTTTTCCACTTGATTTTTTTGCTGCCAATTAGTCTGTTTTCTTCTATATATGACACATTTTTTTTACTGATTTGCGCCATTGCGCTCGCTCCTTTACTTAGTTTTGCCACAATTGTTTTTTAACGAGCTTTATGCTTATTTACCATTAGCTACTTTCCACTCAGCGTATTGTTTATTTGCCTCAGCCATAACAACATCAATACCTGCATCCTTAAGCTTGCGCTTAGCATCTGCTAAATAGCTGTCAAAGTCTTCCATGCTGCCGGTAGCAAAGATACGCTCATACTCACCTTTAACAGATGTAACCTTTGCATATTCACTCTTAACCGGTTCTGCATTAAAACGGAAACCAAGACCTTTTGATACAGGCGCTACCAAGTTTGCCTGTTCCATCTCGTCAAGTGCTTCTCTGCGATTCCAACCGGAATCCCATTGCTTCCAGAGCGGACCGAACCAGTTATGCCAAATTCCCCATGTTTGTGCAGCTCCGCTGTTTGGAATAACGGATTTTTCTCCGATTTCAGCAGAACGTTCTTCGTCAATTTTATAGTCAATTCCTTCAACACCATATGCTAAAGTGTTTAAAAGGTAATCGTCTTCCCAGACAATGTTTAATACTTCTAAGGCTTTTTCAGGCATCTCTGATGTATCACTTATACAGTTTATAGATGCACCGCCTGTAGTTATTATCTGTGAACCCATTGGAGCTTCTACACACGGGAAGCCATAAGCGGCTGTTGTCTTAGAGCCATCCTCTGAATAATAACCGGTATCACTCATAACTGCATATTTGCCGGATTTACATTCAGTTAAATATTCTGTTCTTGTGCTGGCATCCTTTGGAATATAACCTGCCTTGTAGTATTTATGCTTTAAGCGATAAAGTTCTTCATATTCATCAGTTTCTAAAAGCGGTACATATGTTTCGGTTGTTTCATCAAAAACCAAACCGCTGATTGTTACATCGCTGTATCGTTCGCTAACCTTATTAGGTGTTTGATATAAAAGCGGATACATATCAGGTTCATTTTCTTTTATAGTTTGTAAATATGGTTCCAAATCAGCTAAACAAGTAACACTCTTATAGTCAAAATTATATTTTTCTACAAGTTCCTTGTTAAATACGATGGCAGGCTTTCTTGAAAATACGCCATAGCCTTTTATTCCCCAAATTTTTCCGTTTACTCTTGCCATGTCCCACATAAATTCTGTTGCCATAGCTTTTATTGTAGGTGCATGTTTATCCAAAAGTTCATCTGTAATTTCTACAAATGCCCCATTTTGAGCACCTCTTGTGTACTGGTCTGCCTGACTCATGAACGCAATATCCATTTTATCTCTTGAGGATAATAATACATTCATTTTTTCTGCATAACTTCCTAAGTCAATTAAATGCAAATCCAGTTTTACACCCAGTTTCTCTTGAATAATTTTGTTTGCCTCTGCCATAACGGATTCTTTACTGGTTGCCTTTTCCGTCGGGTTTTGCATATACCAGTGAACCGTACTGCTGCCACCGTTAGCAGCTTCATCCTTTGAGCATGCAATCAGCGGCAATGACATAGCGATTGCCAAAAGTAAAGCTAATATTTTTTTGCTTTTCATAAAAAAACCTCCTTTTTTATTTGATTATAGCATTTACCCACAACAAAAAAAATGTACGCATTTCGTTTTTTTGTCATAATTTCATAAAAACACAAATTTTTTTCTGAATTATTTACTAAAATAAATAAAGCGCCTGTTTAGAAAAACAGGCGCTTTAACGCACGGATGTAATAAATATGTCATTCTAACGGCAATTCCAGCCGAATTTCAGTAAATTCATTTTGCTTACTCATAATAGCAATGCCGTATCCATTGCCATATTGCAAACGTATTCTTCGATTTATATTGGCAAGTCCTACAGCACGATTTGTATAGGGACTTTGGCTGCTGCTGTTAATTTCAGATAACAGCTTTATAAGCTTTTCTTCAGACATACCGCCTCCGTTATCAAAAAATTCCACAACCAGCTTGTCGCCATCGGCATATCCTTTTATTTTTAATAAACCTCTTCTGCCACAGTCAACAAATCCATGCTTTACAGAATTTTCTGCAATAGGCTGAAACAGCATTCTGAGAGTGCGTTTATTCCATACATCATCATCAAAATCGAGTTCTGTATCAAAGCTATCAGGAAACCTGTTACGCATAATTGACAGATAATCCTCTAAAATACCTATTTCCTCACCTACTGTCGATTCTCTGTTGCCATCCATTGAATAACGAAACATACGAGATAATGATTCAACCATATCAACAACTCGGGTTGCGCCGTACAGCATAGCCACCGCACTCATACATTCTAAAGTATTATATAAAAAATGAGGATTTATCTGGCTTTGCAAAGCATAAATCGCCGCTTCTTTATTGCTCAGTTCTAATTCATATAACTCCTGTTGCGTATGAACAACCTTGTGGAAAAGTTCTTCAGATTTGTCTAACATAGTATTTATATGTTGTGACAAAGTTTCAAACTCCGACAACGAATTAGATACCTTTAGTCTGTTGCGTGTATTATGTAAAATAGAATTATCTACAAAATGTATAATAGTTGACAATGGTTTTCTGATTAATTTGTTTAATAAAATAAACTGTACAACAACCAGCAACAGAACAAGCACAATCAACTCGGTCATAACAATCATAATCATATGATACACGCTTGAAGTTTGATTATCAAACACCATTGCACCGGATACTGTCCATGATGTTCCGGCAATATCGTGTTTGGATTTTAAAGAAATTATTTCACCTTGTAATTCTTTCATAAAATTAGCTTCTTTGCCACCAATAAAGTCTGTCAGCATGATACCTACTTTATTTGTATAATCCATATCTTTCAGCAGCCTGAAGACATTAACACGATTAATAACAATTGCTGTACCGGCATTTACAATACCAACTTCCTGCGTGTTATGAAACTCAATAGGGCTAAAATTACATATTCCCAATTCATAATAAAGTCCCCCGGGTTTTGTAAAGAAAAAAGATTTTTGTTTTTCTCCTTCTTCTTTGTACTGCTGATAAAAAGTTGTTATTTCACCAAATTCATCATTATCAACAGTATTTAAAAACGTGTGAAACTTTTCTTCTTTTTTATCTACCAGCACTACACTTACCGAATCAGAAAACAAATAATCAACAGATGATAATTCATCGGTAACCCTTATTTCGTCACCGGACGAAATCTCGTTGTTTGAATTAACCAAATATTGCCACACACAATCATTGTTTTGCAGATACTTGGAGATGTTATAAAGAGTTTGCATTCTCTCTTCAATCGTAAGCGCCACACTTGTAACAATACCGTCTATCGTTTCTTGTTTTTGCTCGTCAAACATACGAAACATTACAAAAATGCCTACCAGCTGAAAAATAACAATAATAACAGAAACACCTATAACCATACCGAAAATCATTTTATTAAGGCTTAGTTTCATATTAATCATCTCACTTTCAGTGCAGCAAATACGACTAACTATACATTTTTTGAATTTCTATATTGTTTTGGCGTCATACCAAAATACTTTTTAAACAGCTTATTAAAATGATAATAATCATATCCGCAAAGTTCGGCTATTTTGTTTGTTGAAAATTTATTTTCCAAAATCAGCTCAGCTGCCATATCCATACGACATTTTAATATGTATTTGGTAAAACCGCATCCAAAATTTTTATTAAAAAGATAACAACAATATGTCATATTTATTCCAAATTTTTCTGTTAATTCATTAAGGTAAAGCTTCTCGCAAAAATGTTCATCAACAAAAGAAATCAACTTATTAAACGCAATATTATCGCTGCTTGTAATTTTATACATTTTTGTTATTCCGTTTTCTTCATCCAATGTTTCTTTAAGATTTTCTAAAAGACAATCTGCATTTTCGCGGGTAACAGGTTTTAACAAATACTCAAAACAACCATAGCTTATAGCCTTTTGTGCATATTGAAAATCAGCATATCCGCTAATGATTACAAACTTACATTTTGCACCGGATTTTCTGGCCTTTTTCATCACTTCAAGACCTGACATTCCCGGCATATTTATATCTAACAAAACAACATGCGGAGACTCTTTTTCAATCAGTTCAAGCAGATTTTCAGGAGAAGATGTATCTGCAACCAACGAAAAACCATATGCTTCCCATTGAAAAATATTTTTAAGTTTATACAAAATCAACGGCTCGTCATCTGCTATAATTACTTTATACATTAAATTCACCGCCCGAAATTCGTTATTTTATATTAATAAGCTTTACTAAATCAAGTATTGGTAATATAATCACATTCTCTTATGTTGCAATTATAAAATTGATGAACATTTTAGATGCCGCAAAATTATTTTACCAGGAGTAAAAATGCTTGCTTGCAAGGGCATTTTTGCGACGCCGTCAATTGACACAGTGCTCGAAAGAGCACAAAAGAGCGTTAGCTCTTAAGAATTTTATGAAATAAAATTCTGTATGTGTCAATTATAACATAAATGTTTTTTTAATGCAATGCATATAATTTCCTGTAAAAATCACTATTCTATATCTTTAAGCATCATAAAATCTTAACAGCGATTCACAATTAATAATTTTTTCTAAAACCATATCTGCACTGTAATAATAATGATTTGCTGCTTCAAAACCTACCTCTGGGCGCCGACACATAATTTTATATACTTTTTCTGCGATATCTTTTTCGTCGTTAACTAAAGTAAGAATTTCTTTCTTTATATCCGAATTTTTACTTTTTAAATATTTATCCCTTAAACGAACAAATCTGATTTGATGATAAGAAGAACGGAACAACGAATATGCCACATATGCTATATCAGGCAATTCGTCTTTCATATCTCCTAAAATTTCTATTCCCTTAAACCATTTTTCGCTAAGAAGCTTAAATTGTTTTTCAAAAATCTCAGCAGGATAAATAGAGCGCCAACTTTCTAAATCATCATAACTAAAACAAGTCATAGTTGCTTCATAACCTGTTGGCTTGCTGTAAAATATATTCGATACGCCACCGTTTTGCGGTCCTAAGTACAAAACCTGAATATCAAACGGAAATTCACTAAAGGCTTCGCTAAATACATCTGTTGCTTTTTTTACTTTAGGAGCATCTTTACCATACATAATTTTAAAACTGTTTGTATAATCAGTATTATTTTCTCCGTTTTCTATAAAAAACGCTTCTGCAATCAGCTTAATATTAGGCGAGGGATAGCCTCCCAAAGTCCAGCTCAGCATCAAATGATCTATTTGTAATTCTTTTAAATTCTCTATTTGTCGTATCAAACTTGCAAATACAGGTAAATATGGCACAGTTGAGCATTCCCAGCTATTATTAATTTGCAGTTTAACAGCTGTTTCACGTCCTGCTTTTTTTGCCATTTGCCAATTAGCTAAACTTACAGAGCTTATGCCATCTACAGATATGGAATAATCTTTTACGCGACCTTCTATGCCGCCTCTGACAAATGGTATACCGGTCTCTCTTTTACATAAAACTGCTGTATTTTCAGGCAGCGCATTAATACATTTTGATATTTCATTCTGAGTAAATCCGAAGTTTTCTGTCCACGCCCAATCCCATGCCAAAACCCGTATACCCTGATCAATTCTGTGTGCCCCTTCTTCGATCAGACGATTAACCATCGAGGCAAGCTCCCACGGTTCTTTGTCTGCACAATCAGGACATATGCTTTCTGATTTAACAGATTTACAGTGAGTCAAATTTTCAGACATCGTAATTGTAAAAAATCCTCCCAATCCCGGAACAGCTCTGCATAATGATTCTACAGCATTTTTCAGATAATTTTGTGTTTTTTCTAAGCTTAAACACATGCAAGCATTATTACCCAAAACCGTGCCTTTCATATCAGGATATTTTTCGAAAAACGAAAGAGGCATACTTCTTGGCTCATTAAGATAAAGGTAAATTTTTATTCCATAACTTTTAGCGCGTTTAACCAATTCTTTCAAGTTTTTCTGTCTTATTTCCCATCCTTGCGAGAACGAGGGGGCGAACAGAAATTCAGTCAATCTGTACAATACTGCATGGAGCCATATCCCATTAACGCCTGCACGCGCATATTTTTCTAAAAGTACATCAGGACAGTAGCTTCGACTGTCCACATCAAAAGCACCTTCATACAAAGCAGAAAACGGGTATATATATCGCACAGCAAAACGTGGCGAACGTTTAATCACACCTAAATCAAAATATGCTCCCCCGCTTTTTTTAGCCAAATCTTCAAGTCTGTATAATCCACGCACTATCCCGGCACCAGAGCCTGCTTTAATTGTAATTTTATTTTCCAAAACTGTAATTTCGTGATATTCTTCTACCTGGTTTTCAATATAGGATAAAACAATATTTTTATTTCCTTCAGACTGCAAATCTATATTCCAGCAGTTCTTCACATCATTTATAAAACGTTTAACCATTTCTGCAACTGTAGTATCGTTAGTCATATCTGCGATACACCAATCGTCGTCTAATACCACTTTATCTTTCGGCTGTACATTTATATGCGTTACTGTATCTTGTTCTTTCCAAAAGTCAAATGGTTGTTTTTCTTCATTTACAGTCGTTCTGACATTTGTTACAATGTTTTTTATTCTTTGTGTTAATTCAAGCTCTTTCTGAGTTAGTTCGCGATATATAACCGGCTCACATTCAGGCTTGAATCTTCCGAGCTTTATATCTAAAAAATCTTCTTCTTTTAAAATTAATGCAAGCTTTTCCTCTGTCCAATCAAGAAGCTTTAAAAGCTGCTCATATGGCAGCAAGTGCCAATTAGCTCTGATTATTGTAATATATCCTTTTTCGTTCCATAATTTTGCATTTCCTTGTTCTTTTAGTCCCATTCGTTCAGCTTGAAGCACTACATTGTCAACATTGGTATTAAGCACTTCTGCTATTTTATATTTAGACACCATATTCCAGTTACGAAAAATAAATGCTTGCATAACGGTGGGAAAATACTCGGGTAATAATGGCAAATTCTTTATTTCAGGCAATGATATTTGCATACAAATCTCCTTTTATACATATAAATCTTTTAAAATTATAGCATATAATTTTTTATTAAAAAATGTATACAATTCGTTTTTTTGTCATATTTTCATAAAAAGTTCGCCTTTAACAAAAAGAGGCTGTAGCAAAATGCGCACACCACACAAGGCAAACAAATCGCATAACTAAGCCTCTTAATGCAATTGATTAAGTTAAGATAACTCAAAACTTAATGTAGGAATTTGTTATTTAACGAATTCCTTTTTTATAATGCCTTGTGTTTTGGACAAACTTCACCTCTCGACGTACCCATGTACGCCTTCGGGTAACCCCTACGGGTTCAGTTTGTCCAATCTGCGCTATTTTCCGTCCAGCCCAAAGGAGCTGTAGCAAAATGAATTTCATTTTGCTACAGCTCCTTTTAAAATATATTTTGTTATTTTAAAATTCCTGATGCGCTGTCTTCATCTATGTATAAAATAAAATCAGGATGTGTTTTTAAAAGTGTTGCAGGAACAAGGTTGGTAACCTCTTTAGCCTTCAAAGTATTTTCAACAGCCTCG
>JAFYXI010000049.1 GCA_017546245.1 Clostridia bacterium
AACAATTGTTATGTCTTCCCCTGATTGTTTGAAAACAATATCTCCGTCTAAGGTTTCGACAGAGCAACCTATTATATCATCCTGCATTAAGCGGATAATAATATTGCCGTTTGATTTTGAGCTGTGCTGACAAAAATCAGCGCCGGCACTTATAGCACCTTTTAAAGATGCAAAAGAGCTTTTAAGCATTACATATGTGCCTTCGTCATAATTTTTTATAGAAGCAACCTTATTATCTCCGTGCTTTTCTGTTACGATAGAGCCGGTGCCGCTTAAACACTGCAAATTATATGAGTTGCTTTCCGGTGCGCTTCCCTCTGTCATAGATTCAAAATTTTCGTAAAAGCCTTCGCTTTCTGCAATCGTAATCTGAGGAATAAGCGTTGATAATAAAGCAACTGCAAGAACTAAAGAAATTACTTTTTTCAGTTTTTTCATTTATCTATATCCTCCGTATGAATTTCACTTATTATTTCGTTGTTTGATGTATCAAATACATACGAACGTATCTCGCCCACATAATAAGAATCTGCGTTAATGGCATTATCAAAAGTTACAGTTTCTGATGCACCCTCCTCTGCAGTCAGGTCACAAATTCTTATTTCTTTTAACGTTCCGCGCGAATATAACATGGTAACAAGTACGCAATCTTCAGAAAAACTGTTATTTCTGACTTGTACACCTGTAATTTTTCCGTCAGATTTTTGCAACGCCACTACGCTGTAAGGCTTTGGCGGAAGAGTTGCCGACACACTAACCGGAAAGACCTTCTTAACGAAAGAATCACCCTTCATAACAGTTGCAGTCAAGGTAGCACTACCCTTGCCAGTACCGTGACTTATCTTACCGCTGTTTGTGATTAACTCTTCGTCAGACGACTGCCATGCTATTCTTGTGCCGTTTTCCCCTTCGACCGGCAAATCTAAATTTTCTGCAACAACACTTGGAATATCAAGCTCTAATTTATCTGCCGCGCGTGCTATATCGTCGCTAACATTGTAATTAACGTGACGAACAAAAACGTCATCTATATACCAATTGGAATTCGGTCCGTCAGACGTTCTGATACTACTGATTTGTATTCCATGTATCGGCATTCCGGTGTCAGTCGTTTGTTGGTTTGGATTCAGTCTCTCGCCGTCTATAAACATATCATAACGATGAGGTATTTCAACATTTTCACTCACTTGTATAATGATGCTCAAATGATGCCATTGTTTTATTGCAGTATTTCTCTTGACACTTCCTGCTTGTTTATAGTTAATGCTGGCTCCTTCCGAACCGGTAGATGTTCCTTCAACAAGCGGTCCTATTTTAAGTCGGCTGTTGTTGTTATCCAAATAGAATTTAGCCGACATAAACAATGTTCCGTTACTGTATTTTTCTCCAAAATTCATATAAGCAAATGTTACAGGAACATCCGGCGAAGTTTTATTATTTTGAGCACGTGTATAGTTTAAAACCGTATTATATGGGTCATCAGGGAAATATACCACCTGTGTATCGGTGTTCGGCGGCTTTGTATCACTGTCGTAGGTTAATACCCAATCTTTATAGATAGGCTTTATTATCTGACCCGGCGATACAACACCGGTTTTTGCAACAGTTTTATACATATCCTTTTCAAAATCTGCTTCTTCAAAGGTTTCTTTTAAAACAAACTCGCCTTCAGCTGCAACGCAGACTTTAAATGTTTTCTTCGCACTCATAGTAGCATCTGCTTTTGCACGGAAAGTTGCTGTTAACGATACATATGTATCATATCTCTGAGATATTAATTTCCCATCATCCGTCATTACATTAGGA
>JAFYXI010000050.1 GCA_017546245.1 Clostridia bacterium
AAACCACGCAACCACCTTGTCAATCATTTCATTTGCCTTTGGCGGATGGCAGTCTTTGATGCTTTTGCCCGTCAAATCCTTATGATAACGCTCTATTGCTGACGGATTCATATATACAATAATATCGTCTATATCGCAAACAACCACGGGGGCAAGGTCTTGGTCTAACACGCTTTTTAATAATTTATTTAACATTTCAATTCCACCTTATTTTAATCTGTAATACCCTTAATAACCTTTCTTTCCCTTAAATATTACCACTTTTTAAGGGAAAAGTCAAAGAATAAAGCAAGTTTGCCCTTGTTTATTAGTAAATTAGTAATTTAGTATTGACAATTTACTAATAATATGCTAGCATAGAAACAGGAGGTGGAAATAATGACCACAATTTCAATATCTACAGATGAAAAACTTTATAAAGACTTCGAAATGGCTTTACAGTTAAATAGCGAAACAAAGGATGAGGTTATTAATACTATGATAAGAGATTATATTTCTCGAACTTTTTCACGAATTGCTTCTTCGTATAAAATGGAAAACAGCTTTAATTCTGATATCGTCGGAAACAATGCTTCTGAAAAAGCAACACGAAAGATGCATTTATGGGCAAAAAAGACAACACAAGTACCTCATAAAATCATCAGAGCCTTCTTACAACTGAAGAAGGAAAATGATATTGTAACTTATGATATGCTTGCTACACGATGTAACGACCAATCAAATCACCCAGATGTATATATTCCAACCTTTAGTTCAAATTTTACTCAAATGAAATTTGACAGTGAAAAATCTCATGGCAAGGTTTTTGAATTGGATGATAATAATGTTGTTTCCCTATGGAATAAGATTGAACCTTGTATTGAGCAATATAAAAAAGCCTTTATTTTACACACAACTGATGTCGGATATATCAACAATAATAAACTAAAAAATTTGGGATGCACCGGTAAAGAAGGTACTGACCATTTACAATATTTCTATAAAATGCAATGTCAAAAGTGCGGAGCAATACGCGACGATGTAAACGGAACAAATATTTATGAAGCAAAATGCTCCAATCCTAATTGTAAATAAAGGAAGCAGATATGTTATTTATTAAACTTTTTTCCATAATGTTAACTTTAATAATATATCTCGGCATATTTGCTTTTGTCCTTGTTGTACTTATCTTTGCCATTCGTGTGTTGACTAGAATTTGGGATATTCTAAAAACAATATTTATCTATATAAATTTCAAAAAAATAAAAGAAGTTAAATTATATCCCCCTTATGAAACATATAAGAAAGTTTACGAACAAACAGGCTTCTCTTATTCTACTACAGGACACTATCGAGAGTATTTTAAGGTACGACGAATGCCTTCTGGAAAAGAACGAAAGGCAAAAATAATTTTTGAATTTAATTTTTCTTTAACTATTTATTTGAATGAAAATAGTAATTTATATAAGAAAATTTTAAATTCATCTACATACTATTTTTTCTAACATTTTTCTAGCACTTTTCTAGCGAAAACCCAAAAAAGCTATCTAAAAGTGGCAATACGAAATTTGTGAGAACAGCAAAGGCTTTGAAGGTTTTTAAGCCCTCAAAGCCCTTATTTTATGCGGTTTTTATCGCTTTTTAAGTTCCTTTAACTTCCGCTTATTTCGTCTATCTAAAAAGACTGTCTAACAGCTCGAAATCAGTTTGCGGGCAACCGCACGTGGGTTCGAATCCCACCCTGTCCGCCAAAACAGCCGTGAACTGCTAAAGTTCGCGGCTGTTAATATAGGAGGACTCTATGAGTTTTATAGATTCATATAAACATTTAGAAAAATTGTGTGGAGAAATACTAAATGATGACAGGCGACTGTCTGCATATATTGATGAGATGATAAATACACCAAACGGCAATTACTATGTTAATAATTGGGATGATGATTTAAAAACTCTCAAACATTATCGTTGGGTTAGAAATCAAATTTCACACGAGCCGGGTTGTAATGAATCAAATATGTGTGATCCAAAAGACGAACTATGGCTTAATCATTTTTATTCTCGCATTATGAAGCAGACAGACCCGCTTTCCATGTATCGTAAAGCTCGTTCTTCGACAAACAACTCTCGTTCTCGTGCACAAGCGTCTTACGAATACAGGCCGCAAACAGATATAAGTAATTATCAATCAAAGCAAAAACGCCATTATTTAAGAATAATATTATGGGTAATTATAGTTCTTATATTGTTCTTATGGTTCTCAAACAAATAAAACTTAACGGGTGCAACCTACTCAACAAAGTGTCAAGGTTGCACCCGTTTTTATTTTATGTTTTAAGTCATTGTCAATGTTTCAAGCTTTAAGGCATATTAAAAAACGATTGTAATATAGCCACTGTTTTATGATGAAATTGCATAGAATAATATCCTTCCTGAATTGCAGATATTGTTGCAACAATGCATACTGCAATTAAACTGTATTTTATTTCCACAAACTGTAATGCGGGCGGTATAAGAAACAATAAAAGTCCCGTAATTTTATTCATCACAGTATGCAAAGAGATTAACTTTTTTGTATAAATAAAACCCAATATAACATTAAAAATTTTAATAATTGCAATTACAACAATCCATACCCATATCCATTTTGGAATATGAATTATGGGCAACAGTTTAATAAATGTTACTGAAAAGAAAATAAAATCCGAGGTGGTATCAAGCCTTGCTCCGAATTCGCTGACAGAATTTGTCTTTCTTGCTACTACTCCATCCACCATATCGGTAAATCCGCATAAAATATATGTACAGTAAAACCCAACTGAAAACACAGGACAGAACAACAGAGTTATGCTAAGTAAAATTCTGCAACTTGATACTATATTTGCAATCTGCTTTTTCATCCGTTCACCTACAAATTCAACTATTACGCTATTTTAAATTTCATTTCCATTAAAATCTAATTCATAATAGTTATCTTCGAAATCATACAACTTAATTTTATTATTAGAAATTTCAAAGGCTTTTTTATTATTCATGCTGACAAATATATCTCTTCCGTAAAAACCCCATACTTTATTAAAATTAAAATCAAGTTTTTTAATTTCCATTTCACCATGAACGATATACCCGTCATCTATTCTATATATACCAAAATTACATGCCATATCTTCAACTTGATATTCTTCAATTAAGTTCATGCTTTCCAAGTCAATTATGTATATATCGTAATTCTTCAACACAATTAATTTTTTATCCTCAAGAATGGCACAGTTTTCAGGATACGAATAAAAGTTTCCTATTAACGCTAGTCTATAGGTGTTTTTTCCTTTAACTTCGATACAAGAAACATTATACATATCATTTTTTGTATATTGCTTTGGATTTAGAATAATATCATATTTTCTATTATTAGATGAATCTATCATGTATTGTTCATCACATATAATTTCAACTTGATAAAATTCGTTTTTTATAATCATAATTTCACTCTTCTTAAATCTTATTTTTTGGCTGATAAAGCCCTACCGTTTCTTTATCCCTATACTCGTGCTTTTCGTAATATCCGATTAAAGTCCCGTCATCATCACGAAGAGCGACCATATATACATCCTTATTTTCCTCGTCATTGCGATAGGTGTATATGATGTTGTTATCTTTGCTTTCCATAAACCACGCAACCACCTTGTCTATCATTTCATTTGCGGATGCAGGATGGCAGTCTTTAATGCTTTTGCCCGTCAAATCATTATAATAACGCTCTATCGCTGACGGATTCATATATACGATTTTATCATCCATATCGCAAATAACCACAGGGGCAAGGTCTTGGTTTAATACACTTTTTAATAATTTATTTAACATTTTATTTCTCCATTTGTAATTATCTTTTCTAACTTGATTATACTACATCCTCTTAAAATTTTCAATAACGCCAAAACAACCTATAATTTTTTTCTAACATTTTTCTAGCAAAAACCCAAAAAAGCTATCTAAAAGCGGCAATACTAATTTTTAGAGAACAGCAAAGGCTTTTATAAGGCATTTGGTAAATTTTATAATTGCACGCCGTCGCAGTACAGACGCGGAGCGCATAAACAGATATAACGCAGAGACGTGGTTTTATCCCCGTCCGTTTTTTTATGAAGGCGCAAATACCCTGCGTTTTATTTTGTGCTGTTTTTTGCAAAATAAAAAAATTGGAATTTTTTGGTAAAAAGTACTGGACAAATGTAAAAAAATGTGATATATTATATTTGCGAAGCGAATTTAATATTGTAATTTATTAAGGCAAGCTGTATTTTGCTATGTGCAAAAATACAGACTCTATTTCGTATGCTTGCTTTAATAAAGTTCGAAATTCGCTTCGCAGCTGGAGTCATGTATTTTTCGTGCGTGACTTCGGCGAAGTCACGCATTTTTTAATTTTAGGAGGAAAAAAGTATGGACGAAACAAATTACAAAGAGCTGTATTATTCACTATCTGCAACAGTTGCAGACACTATTCAACTGCTGATAACAAAACAACTTGAGCTTGAAGAAATGTATATTAATCAGAATAACGACAATGAGTAAATAAAAATAAAGACTGTCAAAGACAGTCTTTATTTTTATGTTTTAATCCACCAATTTACCATCAATATAATAAAATCTTTTTACCCTTGGCATAAAGTTGCATACAACCTCGTAATTAAAGCTGTAGCACATACTGCCCAAATCTTCGGCAGTAATTTTAGCTCCGTCGTTTTCGCCCAGAATAACTGCGTGTTCGCCGACTGTAACATTTTCGATGTCGGTTACATCAACCATTATCTGATCCATACAAACCTTGCCCACAACAGGTGCTTTTTTGCCGTTTATAAGCACATAGCCAACATTTGTAAAGCAACGGTTAAAGCCATCTGCATAACCGATGCTGACAGTAGCGATTTTGCGTGGTGCGGGTGCTTCGTAAATATGTCCGTAACCGATTTTAAAGCCTGCGGGTACATCTTTTACATGAACAACGTGGCTTATAACCTCCATTGCAGGAATAAGGCTTATTTTATTTTTATCCATCTCGTCAGACGGATAAAGTCCGTAAAGCGCTATTCCCAAACGGCACATATCATACTGCTCATCAAAATCCATTGTTCCTGCGCTGTTGCATATATGCTTTATCGGAATATTAACCCCTATTTTATCAAGCATTTTAATAAATGCATCAAACAATGCGGTCTGCTTCATAGCATCTGCCTTGTCAAAACAGTCTGCACAAGCATAGTGGCTGAAAAGTCCCTCTAAATTAAGACCATCTAAAAGCGATATTTCTTTAACCAGCCCTGCACTTGCTTCATCAGGGCAAAAGCCTATTCTGCCCATTCCTGTATCCACCGCTATGTGCAGTTTAGCTTTTTTATTCATTGCTTTTGCAGTTTCGGACAGCTGTTTTGCCTCGTCTAAATTATAAATTGCGGCAGTTAAATCATACTCTATCAGCACATCATAAAGAAGAGGACTTGTATACGAAAGAATTAAAATCGGCTTTTTTATTCCGCCCTTTCTTAACTCAACCGCCTCGTCTAAGCTTGCAACCGCAAAATAATCAATCTTATCTTCAATATAGCTCGCAACGCGTATGCTGCCGTGACCGTATGCATCTGCTTTTACCACCGCCATTGCCTTTACCCCCGGCTTTATGCACGATTTAAGCTCGTTTAGGTTATGTTCAATTGCGCTTAAATTAATAGCCGCAAAGGTTCGGTAGTATTTTTTTTCATAATGCGCGGATTGCATATTTCATCTACCTTTCAGAAATTATTTTGTGTATAGGTGTGATAGCAATTCCCTCTTTTGTAAGCTCATCTCTTATTTTCTTAACAAATAAAAGTGCCTTTTCGCTGTCGCCGTGTACGCACACCGAATCAGGACAGATTTCTATCTCGTTACCATTAATAGATTTTACGGTACGGTTTTTAATCATTCCTATAACACGGCTAACCGCCTCATCCTCGTCTTTAATCATTGAACCCGGCTTTGTGCGTGCAACCAATGTGCCGTCATCTTCGTATGCTCTGTCTGCAAACACCTCTTGCGCATAAGGCAAGCCAATCTGTTTTGCCTGAGCAATCATTTCGCTGTTTGCAAGACCTAAAAGAATGAGCGAAGAATCATATTCATAAATACCCTCGCATATTGCTTTTGCCAAAGCTGCATCTTTTGCAGCCATATTGTAAAGCGCGCCGTGCGGTTTTACATGCTGCAGCTTAATGCCGACAGATTTACAAAAAGCATCGAGCGCTCCAACCTGATATACTATCATATTTTTTGCATCTTCAGGCGAAACATTCATATTTCTTCTGCCGAATCCAACAATATCGTTAAATCCGGGATGCGCACCGATTGCCGCTCCGCTTTCTTTACAGAGTTTAGCAGTTTTTGCCATAATTGTCGGGTCGCCTGCGTGGAATCCGCAAGCTACGTTTGCAGAGGATACCAAAGGAATAATATCTGCATCTCTGCCCATTTTATATGCGCCAAAGCTTTCGCCCAAGTCGCTGTTTAAGTCAATTGAATACATTTAAATCAGTCCTTTAACAGTGAATTTTTAACATCTGTTATAAACATATGTCCCGGTGCGTGAGAGATAGCAATAGGCGGTTTTGCGCTCATTACTACTGACTGAGGTGTAACACCGCAGCACCAGAAAACAGGAATTTCGCCGTCTTTAATGGTTACTGCATCGCCAAAATCGGGGTTATTAATATCTTTAATACCAATTTTTGCAGGGTCACCAATATGAATTGGTGCGCCGTGAACTCGTGGCATTGATGCGGTAATGCTTATTGCACGGATTGCCTGGTCAGCAGGCATAGGTCTCATACTTACAACCACTTTACCATGGAAAATACCCGCCTCGTCACAATCCATATTTGTAAGATACATAGGAACATTTTTGCCCTCTTCAATGTGTCTTACAGGCACATTTGCAGCCAGAAGCTCGCCCTCGAATGAGAAAGAGCAGCCAATTAAGAAGTAAACAAAATCGTCTCTCCACATATTTGATACATCGGTATATTCGCCTGTCATTACACCGTTTTCCCAAACTCTGTATTTTGGGATGTCGGTTGCAATATCTCCGTTATTTGCCATTCTTTTTACAAGACGGCTGCCTACATCGCCCACCTCTAAAACAGGGCACGATTTTGGGTTGCGTTGTGTAAACAGCAAAAAGTCATATGCCTGCTCCATAGGCAATACCAAAAGATTGCCCTGAGCATATCCGTCGCACATGCCCGAAGTCTGACCGGTAATTTTACCCTCACGAATTAACTGTCTTACTTCGGCAGGTGACATTTTTGAATAATCCATATTTCTCAATCCTTCCACACAGAATAAGTAAGTTCATATTGTAGCTTTTTAAGCTTTTTATCTTCTTCTTTTTTAAGGCTTACAGCCTCTTTTTCACTTACCGCCTTAAACTTAACCTTTGTGCCCGGCTTTGCCTGAGCAATATTTTTAAGGTCAGCACTTATTACATTTGCAATTTTGGCATATCCGCCTGTTGTCTGGCGGTCTGCCATCATAATAATAGGTGTGCCCGATGCCGGTATCTGCACCGCTCCGGTAGATATTCCGTCAGAAATAATATCAACACCGTTTTTATTTTCAATCTGCTCACCGTCTAAGCGCACACCCATACGGTCAGACTTATCCGAAACGGTATATTCACAGCTTAAAAATGTGTTTATACCCTCTTCGGTAAAGTAATCATCCTGAGGGCCTAAAACCACACGGACAAATATAGTATTTTCAAAATTATTTTCAGGCTTAATTTCTCTTGAGCCAACATGCTCTTTGGGCACGCTTTGTCTTAATGGAATTTCGTCGCCTTTTTTAAGCTTTCTGCCTTCAAATCCGCCAAGTGCGCATTTTAAATTTGTTGACATTGAACCCATAGCAAGAGGAATATCAAATCCGCCCGCAACTGCAAGATACGAGCGCATTCCGCTTTTTGCCATTTTAAGAGAAAGCACATCGCCCGGTTTTACTTCGATTGCGCAATACATTTTTGCAGGCTCGCCGTTTAACTCGGGCTGCATATCTGCACCGGTTATTGCAATGGTAGAAACCGCATCAAACTTAACCGAAACACCCATCATAGTCATTTCGATAACACCGTCGCACATAGCATTGCCAACCAGTATGTTTGCAATTTTCATTGAATATAAATCCATTGCGCCATTGGGCGAAAAGCCGGTATCCATATATCCGAAGCGCCCTGCGTCCTGAATGGTAGATAACGGTCCGGGAGAAAGAATTGTCATTTTAGGCATCAGTTTTCCTCCCTCACTTCAATTTCGCTGCCGCCTGCTTTCGCAATTTTTTCAAATTCTTCGGCGGTTATAGGGCAGAATCTTATATAATCACCTGCACGGTAAACAATGGGAGCTTCTCTTTCAGGGTCATAGACCTTTACCGGAGTTCTGCCGATAAGTCGCCATCCACCGGGAGATGCCAAAGGATATATACCTGTCTGCTTGCCGCCTATACCAACTGCCCCAACAGGAATTGTTGTACGCGGAGAGTCAAGTCTTGGCGCTTCAATTCGTTTGTCCATTCCTCCGAGATACGGGAAACCGGGTAAAAATCCCAGCATATAAATAAGATAGTCAGTAGATGAATGAATATCTATGACTTCTTCTTTGCTAAGTCCGGTAAGCTCACAAACATCCTCCATATCAGGAGCATATTCACCGTCGTAACAAACGGGAATAAGGAAGACCCGCTTTTTACCGGCAGAGCCTTCCTTGTATGAGCTTATTATTTTTAAAATTTTCTTTTCAAGTTTTTTTCTTGAAATGACAAAGGGGTCAAAATAGATAGTCATACTGCAAAAAGTCGGTACGCTTTCGCTTACGCCGCGAATACCGTCGCTTGCAATTTTTGCAGCTAAAAATCTTATTTTTCGGTTAGTTTCTTCATTCATTTCTTTTGAAAATTCAACCGTAACCGCACTGTCACCGCACGAAAGAAACCTTATTTGTTCTGTGTTGCTTGTCATTAATAAAGCCACATCTTTCGTTATAAATTTCAGTTGTTTTCAAAATATTTAAGCTCTAAAACCTTTTCAAACCAGGTTTTGCAAGTTTGTT
>JAFYXI010000051.1 GCA_017546245.1 Clostridia bacterium
AAACGGTGATTATAAGATAGTGATTTCGGGTTCTGATTTATCTCAGCCGCTTACTATGGATTATACCTATTCCGACCCGTTTAAGGTTCTTGCAGCTTTAAGAGCGGTGGCTGATGCGTCGCAGAGCGAAAGCAAGTCTGTGGGAGTAGCTTTAGCTGCAAACAATGCAGATTATGCCGTTACACTCGGAATAGATATTTCTGAATATAACAAGTTTACCGACAAGGCGAAAGAAGCATTCGAAACGATAGTAAAAACGGCAGAATACGACATACCGTCAGGCGAAGAGGACACAACACAGAACGAAAGAGAGCTTAACAAATTAAAGAGCGTGTTTAAAAAAGCGACAGCGTCGGCATTGTTTGTTATGGCAGATGATAAAAACGATGTTGCAGCATGGCTTGAAAGATTCTATTTTGACACAGCGCCAAAGCAGGATGAAAGCCGTGACGAAAGTGTTTTAGGTCCTGACCCCGATGCAAATCTGTGCGTTAAAAATGAGGATGAAGACTTTTTAAAGCTTTTTAACGATACAAAAACAGATGATGATTTTGTAAATCGCTTTATTAAAGCCGAGGGCAACTATACAATAGAGCAGATTAAAAAATTGATTGATGAAATGACCCTGCTTTCAATTATCTGCGAAAAAACAGATAGCGAGGCTTTAAGCGTATTAGAAGAGTATCCTGAATATTTTGAAGGTATAGACTGGGATGCATATGACGAGCTTACAAGCTCTGAAGAAGTAGAGGCGCTTGATGAATTTGCAGGCGAAAGCTACGAAAGCTGCGAGACTGCGGCAGAGGCATTTAACGAAATAGTTGACTCAATCTTATCAGGCGGCGGCTCGTCGGGCGGCAACGGAGGAGGCTCCGGCGGTGGCGGTTCGTCAGGCGGCGGTGGCAGCAATAAAAAAGGCAGCAGTAATATTGCCATCAGCGGTGCGTTGTTCGAGCAAACAGATAATGCAGATACAAAAAATGTATTTGCTGATTTAGAGCAGGCAGCCTGGGCAAAGGATGCAATACTTTATTTGTATTCAAACGGCATTGTTAACGGACGTACAAATTCTGCTTTTGCACCGAATGACAATGTAACCAGAGCCGAATTTATAAAAATGGTTATCAGCGCAATGAGCATTAACACTCAGGCATCTGATAACGAGTTTAGAGATGTTAAGCCGGACGACTGGTTTGCACCTTATGTTGCGGCGGCATATAAAAACGGTCTTGTAAACGGTGATGCAAACGGATGCTTTAATCCGAATGAAAAAATAACAAGACAAGACATGGTTACAATTTTGTTCCGTGCAACAGGCGCAAAGGCGAGCGACAGCTTATCGCTTGACTTTTCAGATGCAGATGCAATAAGCGAATATGCCCGTCAGGCAGTTGCATATTTCAGCAAGAACGGAATAGTAAACGGAATGGGCGACGGCAGCTTTGGCGCACACGCAAATGCAACAAGAGCTCAAACTGCTACGATTTTATATAAGCTTATGACAGCATAACAAATATGTTGGCGGCTGTATTAAAACGGCTTTATTTAAAGTGGGTAGGATTTAAATTTGTTAAAGGTACGGATTTTATTATGGTACAAAAAATAAAGCCGATTAATTACAGTAACCTGCTTTACATAAATTATAAAAATTTTTAAAAGAAAGAAGAGGGATTTTTAGTGAAAAAATTATTATCATTATTGGCAGTATTCTGCCTTATCCTTTCCCTGGCACCGATTGGAGCATTAGCCGCAACACCTGCTGCAACTCTTTTGTTTGATTTAAGCTTAGAGGGGTCGACAGCTGCAATGCCGGCAGTTTCTAACAAGGTTGAAACAGACAGAGTAACAGCTGTGAATATGGATAACCTTTATAATGAGGCAAACAAAACAGGAACACATGCTGCATATAAGGACGATCTTCCTTTGTATAAAGAGGAAGCAGGCGGAAATGTAAAATATCTGAAATTCGCATATTTAAATGATTCAAATACAGCATTAAATAAAGGCAGTCAGGTAAACGTAATTTTCAGCGACGGAACTTTAGCTGATAAAGAAAAGCTTACTGTTGAAATGTGGGCAAGACCTACTTCATACAGTGCGTGGTCATCTATGTTTTCACTTGCTTTTCCGGGTGGTAAAACTGATGCATTTACCATGCGCTTTATGACTACACCCGCTTACAATTTTTACCCTGACAGACTTGCGAATGGTAATGGCACATGCTACACTTTTTCCAAAAATGTTAAGGACCACATGAATGCATGGAATCATTACGTTGTAACTCGCGAGGCAACCACAGATGGTTGGTATAGTGCGATTTATGTAAATGGTAGTCTGCTTACCAGCGGAACATACAAATGTACTAAAACTACTTATGCAACATCTTCCAATAGTGCGACCACATGGAATTCTTTTGTAATTGGTAACACTACGGGTAATGACGTGAATAAGGCATTTGAGGGTGACATAGCTGAGTTCAGAATTTATGAAGGGGCTTTAACAGAAACAGAGGCTGCGGCTGAGTATGAAGACACCAAAGCTCCATATAAAACAATAAATGACGGACTTATTTTTGATATGGATATTTCAGGCTCAACAGAAGCAGTTGCTGACGATCCGGAGACTGAAGAATCTGAGGCTGTAGCACAAAAAGTTGTTGTTAAAGACACCAGTAATTCAGGTCAGGTGCATGTTATTAACCCATATGGTAACGGAACAACATATCCAACTTTCAAAACAGATGTAGATGGAGTAAAATATCTCAAGTTTGCGACCCCTGACCAAGCTGGCAGTGCCAGAAAAATGAAGGTTGCTGTTGAACTGAATAATGCCGGCCTTGAAGATAAGCAGGCAATCACCTTTGAGGCATGGGCGCGTGCTGCTGCTCCGGCATCATCTTCAACCTCATGGGGTGCGTTGGCATCGCTGGGTGCAAATAACACAACCGATAACAGTCACATTGATATAAGATTTATTAACGATGGTTCTATAAATGTGTATCCTGACTACAAAGCTGCTACAACCGGAGTTGCTACGTTAGGTAATTTTGTAAGCAGTGGCTATACAGATGTATGGAAGCATTATGTATTTGTAAGAGAATGGGTTACTGTTGATGAAGTAGCACAGTGGAAAATCAGCATGTATGTAAATGGTGAGCTGATTAACACCGAATATGTAGAAACAGGAAGAACAGACGATAGTGCGGTTGACTGTAAATGGCTTTCAATCGGCGGTTGCTCCAGTTCGAACAATCGTGGATTTATGGGCGACATTGCAGATTTCAGAATGTACAGCACAGCTCTCAGTGAACAAAAAATAAAGGCAAACTATAATGCAGATGCTCATTTATACATAGCAAGTGCTATACAAACTGTATGGAAGAGCGGAGAAACTGTGTTGGACGGAACTGTAGATGTTTCATCACTTAATACAGTAACAGCAGAAATTGCTATTGCAAATTATGTAGGAACAAACCCATATATCTTTGTTGCAGCATATAAAGGAGACGAATTGGTGAAAGTAGTTTCTACAGAATGGAATGCAACAGAGTTGACTGCAACCGGCACAATCTCGTGGGAGGCTGCTGACGGTGTTGATGCAGTAAAAGCATTTATTTGGAATGACGGAATGTCTCCGTTGTGCCAACCTCAAGGTCTTTGACGAATTAGGGCAGGCATTTACAGTAAAAATAGAATTTGAAAAAGCAATAAATCCTTTATCGGCTGCAAGCGAAAACTTTTCGCTCTATGACGGTATCGGCGGTCAGAAAATACCAATAGCCGAGGCGTTATATTCCCCTTTAGAAAGAGCAATATATCTTACCGCTTTGCCGATACAGATTCCTGATGTATCTTGCCGCATAGTACCGTCTGAAAGTGTTGCATATTTAGACGGAACGCCGCTAAGCGCAGAATACGAGGGCAATTTTGCTTACAACTATACCACATCACCGTACGATGTGAGCGTAAGTCAAATTAAACTTACACAAGATGAAAAACCAATATTATATCCTGAAAGCAAATCAGAAATACAGCTTTATGTTACGGTTGTAAATTCAACCCGTGAGCAGCAAAGCAAAACCTTAAAGCTGTATTTAAACGACAATCAGGATACAGCCCTGGTTTGTGATGAAATTGTTTTAGAAGCAGATTCTGAAACAGAGTTAATTTATACAGTAGAATGTAATGACTGGCAAAAAAAGGATTTGCTTCATGCTGTTATTTATTGATGTAAGAATGAAAAATGGAATCGGGCAGGGAATGCTCCCTGCCCGATACCGCTATAAGAATCGGTTTTGAAATGGATTAATTTTATTAATATATTTCAAAGTCGGTGCTTAAACTGCAACAAAAATGGGAATTTTATAACTGAAATTAATTTTTGACACTCGGAGGTGAGCAGCAACATGGAAACTAAAGTATTGGTTGTAGAGGATGAACCATTTATGAGGGAGGCCTATCTTACTCTTTTAGATTGGCAGGGAAACGGTTTTTCTTTGGTTGACTGTGTTCAAAACGGCGAAAAAGCTATGGAAGTGTTGGAAAAAACAGATATAGACATTATTATTACAGATTTAAAAATGCCAAAAATGTCAGGAATAGAGCTTGTGCGTGCCTGTCGTACTGCTTATCCGCAGGTAAGGTTTGTTGTGGTTAGCGGATATGACGATTTTCATTTGGTTAAAGAAGCCTTTAGTCTTGGCATTAAAGATTATTTTCTGAAATATGAAATTGATGCCGATGCCATTTTAAGTGTGTTGCTAAAATTAAAAAAAGAAATTATAGACACTAAAAAGCTAGAGCTGCAGACAAAAATGGATACCGAAGAGGTTTCGCGTCTTCGTGAGCTTGAAAAAATTATCGGAACATCACATTATATGCTGCACGAAAAGCTGTTAAAAGAGTTAATATGGAGTCATGGTAATTCAGAAACTTTAATGGAGCGGCTTTTAAAATGCGGAATTAAGCTTGTCGAAAACTCGGTTTATATAATGGTGGTTACAATTCATCATTACTACGAATATGAATACGAGCAATGGCAAGGTGACCGCGAGCTTATAAAATACGGATTTTCAAATATCTTTGAAGAAATTTGCTGTCAAAAAGAATATTGTTATGCGTTTTGTAATTTGCCGAATGAATATGTTGTTATTTTTACCGGCGAACAAAGCCAAAGCGAAGCCTATTTTGCAGAAATTTATGAAGAGATAAACAACGCATTAAAGCAATGCTTTAACTTAAATTGCAGCGCAGGCTTAAGTGACGAAGCAGCATCGTTTGCCAAGCTTAAAGAGCTTTATCGAAATGCCAAGCTTGCCTGCGATTATAATTATATATACGGCGAAGAAAAGCTTGTATTGTTCGGCTCGGTAAAAAAATCGGGCGAGGCAATACAAACTTCTGAAAAATTATTAAAATTAAAAAATGTTCTCAGTTCATTTAATACAGCTGATATACAAAGCGCAGTCAGAGATTTGCGTGTTAATCCTGACAGCGTAGGATGCGAACAGATTTCTGAAATAAAAAGTCTGTTTCATATGTATTATAGCGAAATCGAAAATTTTGCCCAGAAAGAAAAGCTGAAATCACAAATTGCAGAGGAATTAAAAGCATATTTTCCTGCTAAAAATGCTGACAGTCTTCCTAAAATGAATAAGTGGCTTTTTGATATTTTAAACAGCATAGCAGGCATTTTTAATAATGAGTATATTATTGTAAAAGCTAAAAATTACATTAAAGCACACTATAAAGAAGATGTAACCTTAACATCTTTGGCAAATATGCTGCAAATAAGCGAAGGTCATTTAAGCCGGATATTTAAAAAGAAACAGCACGAAACCTTTAGTCAGTATCTGTTAAAAACCAGAATGGAGGCGGCTGTTGAGCTTTTAAAAAATTCAAATTTGAAGATATATCAAATTGCCTATGAGGTAGGTTATTCAAATCCGGAACAGTTCAGCAGAATGTTTAAACAGGTAATCGGAAAATCGCCTAAATCATTTTTAAAGCAAGAGTAAGGTGAGGTGAGCATAATGCATAAATTACAGAACAAAATGCTTGTATATGTCATTTTAATCAGTGTTTTACCAATGCTTTTAATCAGCTTTTTTTACTATAACAATAAAATAGATAAGGTTAATGAACAGTTAAATGACGAGTCTAAAGGCATTATGGAACGTCTTGACAGAGTAATTAATCTAAAGACAAACAGACTGCAAAATACGGTAGACCTTTTATTTAATGACAGCGAACTGCAACGTCTGCTGCGTGAAACCGACACATACGAAAACAGCGAAACATCATTTGAAAATCAAGAACAGCTGGGGCAGATTTTAGATAAAATATTTAAAGTTGAGCAGGAGCTGGAAACTGTCGTTATATTCTTTAAAAAAGGCGGCGTATATGTTTCAGGTCAGCCTCTTTTGGTAAACGACCCTGTGCGTTTTAAATTAGAATACGGAACAGCAGGCGACCGCCCGGGCATAATTTCGTGGGTAGGTACAAGGGGCAATATCTTATCAGGAACAAATAATAAAAAAATTGTTTCGGGAACAGTACTGCGTGATAATGCCTATTTAAACGATATGGAGCATTTGGCAGATGTGTATATGATTTTTTCAAGTACTTTTTTTGAATACGAAGATACCGCTACCATGCAGACTGCTGATAATATTTACGGCAGAGAAACACAGCAGATTTATGCATATGATAAAAATGTAAACCTAATTTATTCAACAGAAGATTTGTATGACAGCAATGTTTTATCCAAAACGCCGCTTAATGTAACACAGACTGTCTACGATTCAGAAAGCGGAAATTTTAGTGTTACGGTTGAAGGCAAAAAATATATGATGGTTTATTATACCGCACCGTCAACGGGATGGAAATTTGTAAGAACGCTTCCTTACAGCATATATAAAGAAAAATGTACTTATATTATATATGTAACAGCATTAACTTTTGTTTTTTTATTTGCTCTGTGGTGCTTATTAAACTATTTTATCGTAAGAAAAATAGTTGCACCAATTCAAAAAATTGTACACGCTATGAAAAATGTAGAAGATGAAAATCTTGATGTTGTACTTAAAATTAATTCCAAGGACGAATTCAGCATAATAGGCAAGCAGTTTAACAGCATGGTTGTTAAAATTAAAATGCTTTTAGACAGAGTTCAGAGCGAGGAACAAAAACGAAAAGAATCTGATGTGTTAATGATGGAATATCAGATTAATCCGCACTTTTTATACAATACTTTAGCGGCAATACGAATGAAAGCATTAGAGGGTGACCAGAAAAAAGTAGCAGAAATGTTATTGATTTTGGGTAGATTTTTAAGAAAAACCATCGTAAGCTGCACAAAAATGATTTGTGTTGAAAGCGAAGTATTAAACATTAATGACTATATTTCTTTAATGCAGTTAAGATACAACAATCGCATCGAAACTAACATTGAAGTGAGCGAGGATGCAAAAAAACTAGAAATTCCAAGTATGCTTTTGCAGCCGATTATTGAAAATGCAGTTATGCACGGCTTGGTAGACAGAATTGATTCTAATCAGCCGGCATATTTAAATATTAATGTCATAAAGCAGGATGACTGCGTGTTAATGTCTGTATGGGATAACGGCAGAGGTATGACAAATTTTGAAAAAGAAAAAATCTTAGAAGAACTTGCATTAAGCGATATTAGTGATAAGGGACATAATCATCATATAGGGTTAAAAAACATTCATAATCGCGTAAAAATGATGTTTGGTGACGATTACGGAATAGATATTCAGTCTACATTAGGAGAATACACTAAGGTTACAGTTAAATTGCCGGTGGTTTCTGAAAACTTTGCTGATTAAGAGAAACGAGGATTAAAATGAATCATTTGTTATGGTATAACAAAGTGTCGGACGATTGGATGGATGCCCTTCCTTTAGGTAACGGAAAAGTTGCTGCAATGGTTTATGGAAATCCTGATGTTGAAAAAATAGAAATAAATGAAGAATCTCTTTGGAGTGGCAGACAGATAAAAGAAAAATCTTTGGCAACAAAAGAAACACTTAATGAGGTCAGAAGACTCTTATTTAAAGAACAAAATGAAGAGGCGACAGTGCTCGCAAAGAAAACCTTTTTGGCAAATCCACCCAAACTAAGATTTTATGAGAGCTTTGGAGAAATAACCATTGAATACGAAAATAGTAAGCCGTATTATGATTATCGAAAAGAGCTTGATTTATCTTTAGGAATTGTTAATGTATGTTATAAAAAGTCCGGAACGTCATATAAAAGCGAAAGCTTTATCAGCGAAAAGCATAATGTGTTTGTATATAAGATGAAGACTGATGAAACTAGCCCGTTTTCGTGTGCCGTTTCTATGGAACGTGGTCAGGATGCCTATACTTCGGTAATAAATGATACAACACTAGTAATGAAAGGCAGAGTAACTTATCGCACAGAAGAAAAGTACGGTGAAGGCGCAGAAGGTATGTGCTTTGCGTCGAAAATTTGCATAAATACTGATGGAGCATGTGTCGCTGATAAAAACAAAATACACATAAAAGATGCAACGACTATTGTTATTTATGCGGCGTTTGCTACTAATTATAATATTGAAAAATTTGATATTGATGAAAAAATCAATTATGAGGAGATTGTTGATAAATTTATTAAGTCAGCACTTGTTGATGACTATGACAATATAAAAAATGAACATATAAAAGCTCATAAAGAAATGTATGACAGGGTATCTCTCAGCATAAATGATTCAGAAAAAAATCACATTCCCACAAATGTACGCTTAGACGCAATTAAATCCGGAGAATGGGACGATAGCTTTTTTGTGCTGTATTTTAATTTTGGAAGATATCTTCTTATGTGCAGCTCGGGTAAGAATGCTACCTTGCCGGCAAATTTGCAGGGTAAGTGGTGTCACGGATATACTCCGATATGGGGAAGCGACTACCATACTAATATAAATCTTCAAATGAATTATTGGTCTGCATTACCGCTAAATATGGCAGATGCGGCAGTTCCTTATATTAATTTTATAAAAAAACTAAGTCAATTCGGTAAAATTACCGCAAAAGAGCTGTATGGAGCAAACGGTTGGGTTGTTCATCATAATACTGATATTTTTGGAAGATGCGGCATTCATGACGGTGTTGAGTGGGGAACGTTTCCCATGGCTGCATTGTGGCTTTGTCTAAATGTTTGGGAACAGTATGAATTTACAGAAGATGAGTGCGTATTAAAAGAAATATATCCGGTTTTAAAGGGCGCGTGCGAGTTTGCGGCAGATTTTCTTGTGCAAGACCGTAGCGGATATTTAGTAACCAATCCGTCAAATTCTCCTGAAAATGCGTTTTTTTATATAGACAAAAACGGGGAAAAGAAAAAAAGCATATTTACATATGGCGCAACAATGGATTTGCAGATAATATACTGCATATTTACAAGGTTTTTATATGCAAGCAATACTTTGGGGAAGGACAATCAACTTGCGCAAGATATTGATGCTGCTCTTGACAAGCTGCCTCCTCTTAAGATAAGTGGAAAATACGGAACAATTTGTGAATGGATTAAAGATTATGAAGAAGCAGAACCCGGGCACAGGCATATTTCACACCTGTTTGGATTATATCCCGGTGACCAGATTAATGAATATGAGCCCTGTCTGTTTGAGGCAGCAAAGAAAACTATTGAAAGACGATTATCATACGGTGGTGGCGCAACAGGGTGGTCAAGAGCTTGGATTATCAATTATTATGCCCGTTTAAAAAATGGAAACGCAGCACTTGAACACTTTAAAACGTTAATGATGAAATCAACGGCTTACAATTTATTTGATATGCATCCGCCATTTCAGATAGATGGCAATTTCGGAGCAATTTCAGGAGTTGCAGAGATGTTGGTACAAAGCCATTTGGGTAATATTGACGAAAGAATAATCGAAATTTTGCCTGCTTTGCCTGACAGGTGGAAAAAAGGCAAGGTTTCGGGTTTAAAAACAAGAGGCAATTTTGAAATAGACATCATATGGGAGAAAGGAAAAGCCAAAACGGTAAAAATTAAAGCTTATTCAAATGCTGATTTCAGATTAAAGCTAAATGAGCGCACAATGGGTTTTAATACGACATCAGAACACAATAAGCAAAATGGAATTGTTACTATACCGATGAAAAGGGAAGAAACTATAACATTAAATTTTGATTAAGCTTGTTTTTAAGGAGGAGACCTATGTCCAGTTATAAAGTTATGAAAACTCCGGGGGATACATCATGGTTTTTAAAAGACCGATTCGGAATGTTTATACATTTTGGATTGTATGCAATGCCGGCACGTCATGAATGGATTAAAAAGCTTGAATGTACAACAGAAGAGCATTATGATTTATATTTTAAATATTTTAATCCCGATTTGTTTGATGCAAAGGAATGGGCAAAACAGGCAAAGGCGGCGGGGATGAAGTATGCTGTGTTGACCGCAAAGCATCACGAGGGATTTTGTCTTTTTGATTCAAAATATACTGAATATAAAGTTACAAACACTCCGTGCGGAAGAGATATTGTCAAAGAATATGCCGATGCCTTTCGTGCAGAAGGAATACGCGTAGGACTTTATTATTCGCTTTTAGACTGGCATCATCCTGAGTTCACAATAGACTGGATGCATCCCAGAAGACGCGACAAAGATGCCGAAGAACAAAACAAAAGCCGGGATATTAAAAAATATGCAGAATATATGCGCAATCAGGTTACAGAGCTGCTGACAAATTACGGAAAAATAGATATTTTGTGGTTTGATTTTAACTATCCGAACAAACCGAATGTAGAGGGAATTTATCCGCCTGTAACCCTTAAAGACTGGATGGTTGGCAAGGGTGAAGATGCGTGGGAAAGTGAAAAGCTTATTTCAACTATAAGAACATTACAGCCTGATATAATTATTAACAACAGAACAGGTATCGACCAGGATATTTGGACACCTGAACAGAGCAAGCCGTCAGAATGGGTTAAGCATCCCGAAACGGGTGAGTTAGTGCCGTGGGAGTGCTGCCAGACATTTTCAGGCTCTTGGGGATATTACCGAGATGAAATGAGCTGGAAATCTGACAGAATGCTTATCGAGCTTTTGATTAATGCTGTAAGCTATGGCGGCAATATGATTATGAATGTCGGTCCGACTGCTCGCGGATGCTTTGATGAACGTGCAGAAAATGCTCTTTTGGTTTACGCAAAATGGATGAGATTCAACGGTCGTTCAATTTACGGTTGCACAATGGCAGAGCCGGAATTTAAAGTTCCCGATGGCTGCAAGCTTACTCAGAGCGAGGACGGAAAACGAATTTATATTCATTTGATAGAATATCCGCTTAATTTCTTGGCATTAGAGGGTTTTGAAGATAAGATTGAATATGCACAGTTTCTGCACGATTCAAGCGAAATTTTAATAACTAAAAAGCGCGTTAAAGAAATGGGCGATGAAACAGGACAGGAAAAAGAGGTAATATTCCTTAAAATTCCGTCACTTCAGCCGAAAGTTACTATTCCGGTAATAGAATTGTTTTTGAAATAAATACATAAGGAGACATAAAAATGGCAACAGACCAATTTGCTCAAATAGCGGAATTGAGAAATGAAGAAAATACAAATTTAATAAGAAAAAGCGGTCTTTCTGAAAATAAACCGATGGAGTTTGATAAAAAAGTATGCGCTCTTGAAAGAAATGACATTGCGCCTGTTAATGCTCCGAAAATGATGACAACCAAGGAAGAATTGTATGATGAGCTTGAAAAAGCAAGAAAGACTTACGAGCCATTTTTAAAGAATTATGCACCGAAAATCCAAAACTATACGAGCGTAATTCCAATTAAAAATTTCTTGCTTAATGATACAGAGCAAATCACCATTCCGTATTACGGAGGACCTGTTGGAAATGCGTTGCAAAAATATACAACAGAGTTTGTAATAGCGGATGATTTGTGCGATAAGGCTGTATATATATGCTTTGGCGGTGCTGATTACGAGGCGAGTGTATATATAAACGATGTTTGTGTCGGAACACATGAGGGTTTTTTCTCGCCATTTGAATTTGAAATAACAGACTGGGTTAAAAAAGGACAAAACAGCCTGAAAATAATGCTTAAAAACGACCATACAACCACCGGAACAGATGCGGCGCAAAGCGGCTTGGGTCACAGAACCTTTGGTGATAAAATTTATGCAGCTACCGGTCTCGGTTGGGATGATCCTGAATTAGGCTGGCATCATTGTCCTGCCGGAATGGGAATATATAATTATGTGCGTGTAGAGATAAGAAACCGCATAAACATAACTGATATATTTGTAAGACCGTTGCCCGAAGAGAAAAAAGCAGAGCTGTGGGTAACTGTTGAAAGTGCAGATTATAAGGAAAAAGAAATTAAGCTTTCTGTTTCGGTTTACGGACAGAATTTTGAAAAGAAATTAATAAAAGACTATATTTACGAGCCATATTTTTGCTTCGACACTCAAAAAATGATTAATAAGAGCGAAAAAGACGGCGACTGCTATTCAATGCCCGTTGCACATGGTGCCAATACTTATAAAATAATGCTTGATATAGATGACGTTGTGTGGTGGAATTTAAACACACCATACTTATATCAGGCGCAGGTAAAGGTGCTGTGTGAAGAAAAGATTTACGATATGAAAAAACAGCAGTTTGGTATGAGGAGCTTTACTCAGGATTTAAAAAGCACACCAAAGGGTATGTTCTATCTAAATGGCAAAAAAATCAGACTGCGCGGAGCAAATACAATGGGATTTGAACAGCAGGATGTTTTAAACGGCGATTTTGAGCAGTTAATTGATGATATTCTGCTTGCTAAAATCTGCAATATGAATTTCTGGCGACTTACACAAAGACCTGTTCAGGACGAGATTTATGAATACTGCGACAAATTAGGTTTAATGACACAGACAGACCTTCCGCTGTTTGACTGTATGCGCCGTACAAAGTATGCCGAGGGTGTACGCCAGACGGAAGAAATGGTAAAGATGATAAGAAAGCATCCGTGTAATGTGGTTATTTCATATATCAACGAACCAGTTGCGTGTGCGTGGTGCAGACCACATAGAAATCTGCTCAGGGATGAGATGGAGAACTTTTTTGATTCATGCGATAAAATAGCTAAGCTTAATCATCCGGATTGTGTTATCAAGCATGTTGACGGAGATTATGACCCACCAACACAAAATTCTATTGCCGATAACCATTGCTACAATCTTTGGTATAACGGTCATGAAATTGACTTTGGAAAGATGTATAGAGGCTACTGGGTAGATACAAATAAGGATTGGTATTGCGGCTGTGGTGAATATGGAGCAGAGGGGCTTGACTGCAAGGATTTAATGCAAAGACGCTATCCTAAAGAGTGGCTGGCTGAGCCGTTTAATCCTGCAAATATTGTAAAGGCACAAGCGATGAATAATCACAGTTATTTTTATGATACTCCGACAACGATTGACGAATGGGTAGAAGAAACACAAAAGCATCAGGCATTTGCTGCAAAGATTATGACAGAGTGTTTGCGAAGAAATCCGAAAATCATTACAAATGCTATACATCTTTTTATTGATGCGTGGCCATCAGGCTGGATGAAGTCCATTATGGATTGCGAAAGAACGCCTAAAAAGGCATATTTTGCGTATCGTGACGCATTAGCTCCTGTTTTGATAACCTTGCGTTCTGACAGATTTACATATTATGAGGGCGAGAAAATAAGCATAGAGACATATATCTCTAATGACATTGACGAGGCTTTCAAAAATTATGATGTAGTCTATGAATTATATTCAGCAGATGATGTAATTAAGAACGGAACGCTTAAGACAGACATAAAGCCTTGCGATGTTACATATGTTGCAAATGCTGAATTTAAAATCGATAAGGTAAATGACAGAGAAAAGTTTGTTTTAAAAGCTTTTGTAATTAACGAAAAGGCAGAGACCATAGCCGCTAACGAGTTCGCTTTTGAGGTGTTTGCTGATGTAGATGTATCTGAAAATGAAAATATTATTTACATCAATGATTTAGATGTTGGTGAACATCAAATTGCAGGTGAAAAAGTTAATGTTTATAAACTGAGCAAATCGCATTTCGTTTCAAGAGCGACGGGACACAGTGCAGTATCTGAGTTTTATAAAAACGACTTTAAGTACTGGTACAACGAAAAAGAAGACCGATTAACTTATATTACTGACAAAACCTTTGTGGCTGAAGGATTTAAAACAATTTTGCAGTGTAATAACAGTAATGCAGGATGCAAGTCGGGCAAAAAAGAGCCGCAGGCAGTCGTTGCAGAAAAGCTATATAACGGCAAACGATATATTATAAGTACGCTGGATTTGCGTTGCGAAAATCCTGTAGCAAAACGATTTAAAAAGAAACTGTACGAGCTGTAATTTATAATATTTATACGGAGGAAACTATATGTGGAACGGATATGAAAGTAAGGATTTTACATTTTGCGACAGATTAGCTACTATTGTGTATCCAAAGGTCAAGCCGATTGGAAAAATGCTTTTAAAACCGGAATATCTGAATGCATTTCCGCTTTTTGATTGTGCAATGCTTGATAAAGGGTATTACTTAATTAATATTAAACCCAAAAATTCTTGGGCGCCCGAAGAAGAAATACATATAATGGCAGATTTTGTCCGTCATTGCGCTAAAGAATTGGGAGCATCAGAGCGATGCGCTGTCGAGGGACTTAGCCGCGGCGGACTTCAGGGCGCAAGACTTGCACAGCTTTATCCTGAACTTATAGCAGTACTTTATCTTGATGCACCGGTTTTAAATGTTATAAGTATAGGCTTGGCAGGTCTGGGAATTGGTAAAGGTATGTTTGTTCCGGGACGATGGGAATGTCTTGTTGAAGCATATGGAGTGAATGAATCAACCATTTTAAATTTCAGAAACAGTCCGATTGACCATATGGACAAACTGTTAAATAATAAAATTCCGATTATTATGGTGTATGGTGAAGCCGATGAAGTAGTTATCTATGAAGAACACGGCAAGGTATTAGAGAGTTATTATAAAGAAAACGGCGGTGTTTTAGAGATACATTCAAAGCCCGGCTGCAAGCACCATCCGCATGGCTTGGAAAATCCTGAACCTATTGTAAATTTTGTTGAAAAATATTTTGAATAATATAAGAATTAAAAATAAGGTTTTTTACTATTTATTTGGGAGGAAACTATATGTGGAACGGATATGAAAGAAAGGAATTTACATTTTGCGACAGAGTAGCTACTATTGTGTATCCAAAGGTCAAACCAATCGGAAGAATGCTTTTAAAAACAGAATATTTAAACGCTTTTCCGCTTTTTGATTGCGCAATGCTTGATAAAGGGTATTACTTAATTAATATAAAACACAAAAATTCGTGGGCACCGGATGAAGAAACACATATAATGGCAGATTTTGTCCGTCATTGTGCTAAAGAACTGGGGGTGTCGGATAAGTGCGTGGTTGAAGGTCTTAGTGTTGGCGGACTTCAGGGCGCAAGACTTGCACAGCTTTATCCTGAACTTGTAGAGGTGCTTTACCTTGACGCACCTGTTATGAATCTTTTGAGCTTAGCAGGATTAGGAAGAGGTAAAGGCGATTTTGTTGCTGGGCATTGGCAATGTATTGTTGAAGCATACGGAGTGAATGAATCGACTATTTTAAATTTCAGAAACAGTCCGATAGACCATATGGACAAA
>JAFYXI010000052.1 GCA_017546245.1 Clostridia bacterium
GCGTGCCGGATTAATCGATGTTGATACATGGAACAAGTCGGTTGCAGAAATTCAGGATATTCGAGAAATGACACGTGACGGACTAATCTCTGATGCAGAAGCAGTTGATAAATTTAATGCAATTTAATAGCCGGGCATTGTTTTAGCAGAATGCATTGATAATGCCCTTTTTTTACATTAAAAAAGCAGGTAGGGTGTAGTTACCCTGCCTGCATTAGCTTTGTGCCACATATGGCTTTTTAAGCCCTTATACTGTGGTAATATTTTTGATTCTATTCCATTGTGCCGACTATTTTATTTATGTCACCATCTGAGTCTACGATGATGGTTTGGGTTTTGCTTGGAGCTACATAGCCGAATCCTTCGATGTAGGCTTTATTTTTCTCTTCTATAATTTCATTTCTTATTTTTGTTTCCTCATCGGTGAGGTAGCAGGTGTCCTTTGCCATGATTTCGTCATTTGGATTTATGGGTTCTTCCGGATTCTTTTCCCATTTTGCATAGAGAACATCAGGCTTTGTGAATTTAAATGTTGTAATCTGATTCTGCTTTGTTCGAGGATCGGTGAACCATCCTGCGAATGTGTAACCATATTTTATCGGGACATAACTTTCAATGCTGATGCTTTCTCCGTATCTTTTGGTTATTGGTCTTATAAAGCTTCCGCCATCTGATGCAAACCTCAAGGTTACCTCTCCAATAATGCCGAGTTCGCTATCAAATGACACTCGGTATTTACTGAGCCACCAGCTGTGAGCCGATACCGTTGTTGACAACAGCATAGCTACTACTAATACCACAAATAATACTTTTTTCTTCATAAAACTCTTCCTCTCTGATTCTATATTACCTTTTCGGCAACACAAACATATCACAGAAAAGAAGAAAAGTCTACGAAGATTTAAGATTTTATCATTGGTTAATGTGTATCATATTTTGATGTGGGATGTAGATGGAGAAAGCCGTGTAACTCATTACTTAAAAATAAATTTTAGCTCTTGCTGTTGACAAATACACGCATTCGGTGTATAATAATTACATAAAAGAGGCAAGACCTCAACGGTTATGCCAGAAAACAGTTAATTTTTAAAGAGTAACTGCCACGGCAATGGCGGTTACTCTGCTTTTATGGAGAAAACTATCAATAGAATGATAATCTCTAAAATCGCAAACAGCAATTTTTTTACCATTAGCAATATGCTTACTTTTCATAAGCACCCCTCCTTTCATAGACTCGGCAAACTGCCTGTATATGTAAAGGTGGGCATAACCGCCGGTGAATAACCACCGTAAAGAAGTCTTGCCTTATCGGATTGCTCCGACAGGATATATTTTACACTATAATTCAATATTTTTCAAGAGATTTTCCAATATTTACGGATGATATATATAAATTTGTTGATAATGTTTAAATACCCTTTGCAGACATTAAAATCTGCGAAGGGCATTTTTGCATAATCCCTCAAATTCTTATTGCACCTGTTATATGTGCACTTCTTTCCCACAATCTGCATGCTATTTGGCGACATCCGCACCTCTAAACCGCACCAGTTTTGCAAAACTGCACCATCCCCAACGGCACTGCCGGTGGGTGTTGGACGCTTGGTGTGCGTTCAAACGCACCCAAGCTTTTTCCTGCTTCAATTTATTCCGCCGATTTTTTCAGCTTAATTGAGTTCATTTTTAGGCGGTAATTTTGCCAATTTCACACTGCTATTTTTTGTTGCACGACATTTATGTTGCATTCGTAACTTATTTTTCTATAAGGTGCATTCTCATATGCCATGCATTTCTTTTTCCAATATCTACGATGCCTCTGTTCTGACCTGCGTTTAAAATCGATTTTAAGGGCTTACCATAGGGCTTATATCCTTGGTACGAGAGGTTAACTTTTCAGAGTGGTGTACATCCCCGA
>JAFYXI010000008.1 GCA_017546245.1 Clostridia bacterium
TCTGTATTTCTAACCGCCTCCGGTCTGTCATTAAATCCTAAAATCTCATCTGTAGAGACACCAAAAACATCCTTAAGAAGCTTAATGTTGTCAAGTGTAGGCGTGGTCTGATCTGTTTCCCACTGACTAACAGTTTGTCTTGTGAGAAATAATTTTTCTGCCAATCCCTCTTGTGACAGCCCCAGCTTTTTTCTTAACCTTTGAATATTTTCACCAACTGTCATGTATCAACTCCCCTTTCTTTAATATATAGTTTATTACATTATTTTTTTAATTGCAAGTATTTATGCCTTGCATATGTCAAGCAACGCTTGCGAAAACACAAATTAACGGAAAGGCATAAACTACCCAAAATAAAAAACCGAATGACCTAGATTGTCATCTAAATCATCCGGTTTCTATGGAGGCGCCACCCAGATTTGAACTGGGGAATCAGGGTGTTGCAGACCCATGCCTTACCACTTGGCTATGGCGCCGTATTCACTTTTATTATATGCAAAGTTCTTTTAAAAAGAACATTTTACCGAAAATAAAATCTTGCCTCTAAGGCTAGAAGCAAGATTTTTTTGGAGCGGAAGACGAGATTCGAACTCGCGACGTTCACCTTGGCAAGGTGACGCTCTACCACTGAGCCACTCCCGCATAATAACTTTTTTGTCAAACCCTACATCCGGCTGATTTTGCCTCAGCACCAAACCCAATTGGATTGGTGCCTCCGGGCGGAATCGAACCACCGACACGGGGATTTTCAGTCCCCTGCTCTACCGACTGAGCTACAGAGGCAAATTGGCGACCCGGAACGGGCTCGAACCGTCGACCTCCAGCGTGACAGGCTGGCATTCTAACCAACTGAACTACCGGGCCATCCCAAATATTAAAGGTGATAAAATGGTGGGCACAACAGGGCTCGAACCTGTGACCCTCTGCTTGTAAGGCAGATGCTCTCCCAGCTGAGCTATGCGCCCATCAGCATCACCCGTCGCTTAACGACAAATAGTATTATACACGAATACTATCATAATGTCAAGAACTTTTTTTATTTTTTTTAAAAATTTTTTTAAAAGCCCGAAAACCGCTTAAAATAAGGGATTTTCAGGCTTGTCATTCAGCAATTTACAAATATTTTTTAATAAAATTTAAAATCCGGCAGTTTTGCGCACTTAAATTTTTATGCCTTATTAAAACTCGGTTTCTAATTTATCGTCTAAGAAAAGACAAATATCTTCAAACGCTTCCATCGCTGTTTTGCGCTTTAAGGTATAGAAAAATCCGTGCTCAACTCTAGAATAAACCTTCCAATGAGATTTTATTCCAAGCTCTCGGTGTTTTTTAGCAAACTTTAAAGTATGCTCCGAAAGGAACAGATGCTCAAGCTCTGCCTCGATAAAGAACGTAGGCGGATTGTGTGCACCTATGTAATTCTTTAAAGAAAGTCTTTCATAACGGTCAGGGTCTTTTTCGTAAGGAGCACCTGCTATGTTCTGCATTGTGTTCCAGAACTGCGGCATCATGCCCTCCCAGTATAAAAAGTCGGCAGGAGTTGCGTGCAGCATTGCCTTATACGGCACAACCCACTCGTTTACAAGCTCCGCTTTTTCTCCGCATTCGCCAGGCTTTGCACAAACCAACAAAGACGCCAAGTGCGAACCTGCCGATTCGCCATACACCGCTATTTTAAGCGGTCTGTTCTTTTCTTTTAAAATAGATACAAAACGGTCATACGCCTCTCTTATATCTTTAATCTGCTCAAAAGCATCCTTTGCATAAAGACGGTAATCTGTTGATGCAACAATATAGCCGCGATTATTAAATTCTTCCATTATTTCGTGAAAGCTTGCACGAGTGCCGCCACGCCAGCCGCCGCCATGCACTATAAAAATTGCAACATCCTTTGTTATTTTCTCCGGCTCGAAAACATCAAAAACACGACCGGTAACTAAAGGACTGTCAAGATAATAAGATTCAAATTTATGTTTCATAGCATCACCTCACTAATTAAATTAAGGCAATTATATCAAATTTTTAAATTTAAGGCAAGTAAAAAGGGATGTAAAAATTAATTTTACATCCCAAAAATTTTATTTTTCTTCTTTCTTAACAGGCTTTACAAAAACCATACTTAAAATAAGAGCTACGATGTAGAGTGCAATAGTTACATAAAGCACCATCTGATAACCTATCGGATTAAGTGCAGCCTCGGGTGTGCCGAAATTGTTTACAATCCATGTTGCAAGCTGGTTACCCGAAAGACCTGCAAACGCCCATGCTGATAAGGTAATACCGTGGATAGCACTGATGTTGCTCATTCCGTAATGGTCAGAAAGCAGAGTCGGAACGTTTGAGAAACCGCCGCCGTAGCCTGCGTTAACCATCATAATAAGTACTAAAACAAGACCGGTTAA
>JAFYXI010000053.1 GCA_017546245.1 Clostridia bacterium
AAGTTCTCTGGTCTTTAAGCGGTTAAGTGTCTGCTCAAAAGAAACATCTAGGCTCAGATTGTATTTTCTCATTCTTCCGTCAAACTCCGCTTTAAGAGTTTCCTTATTTAAAACATTCCAGTGCAGGCTCGTCCATAAAATGAACTCTACCTGTGAAAGAGCTTTTTCTTCTCCATCTAACACTACAAATGGCGCTCCGTTTCTTACTACCAATTTTCCTTTTGTTACAAAATATTCAACCATTTTTAACTCCTCCAATTTTTTATAAAATAGAACAAAAAAATGGCAGACCATATTTCTATAGTCTGCCAAAAAACATACTTGTTTTTAATTTTTATAAGAACCTAAAGTCCCCATCGCTTAAAAGCGAATATTTACGATAAATACCTACCACCTTTCGAAATTCGAGTTGTCATTTGCCATTTTTACAGCAAATAAAAGCGAACCGCAACTCCGCAAACCCGCATAAATACTAAGGTTTCGCCTTTGGTCCCTAATGTCCAGTGTTCAGGCTAAAAACTATTTGTTAATATCATCTTTAATTTGTATTTTCGGCAAGCTCCATCTGTACTTTGTCGCAAGCATTCTTATTACAAAAACCAGCAGCATTGATAAAAGCGATGCCAGTTGTATATTCTGAGTATATTTTCTCAAAACAAAATATAAAACACCGCCCATAATCGCAGCCATAGCATAAACATGCTTTTTAAATACATACGGAGTTGTATCTATAAGCACGTCTCTGAAAATACCGCCGCCAACACCTGTAATCATTCCGCAAAAAACTACTATAAATCCGTTATCCAAAAAACCATTAAGGCAAGCTACTTCAGAACCCATTACAACAAAAGCCGATAATCCTATTGCATCAAAAATGTTATTTACAACTTCAATTTTCGTCTTGAATAAATAAAACTTTGCTTTAAATATATATGCAATTATAAATATTAAAACCGCAACAATCATTGCAACAATAAAAATTTTAAAATCAGTAAAAATTGCAGGCGGATTTATCCCTAATAATATATCCCTGACTGCTCCGCCACCAAAGGCGGTAATGCACGCTAAAAAAACAACACCAAAAATATCCAGTCCCGAGCTTATTGCCACCAGCGAGCCTGAAAGCGCAAAGGCTACAGTTCCTATTATTTCCATTGCTTTTATTATTTCTGTCATATACTTCCTCTTATCATTAATATTTTTAATATTTAAGCACCTGTTTCTCATCAATCGGCACAAAAATCCCGAAATATATCCATTGAGCATCTATATATTTAACTACAAATCCCCATCGTTTAAACTCCTATACACCAATTCTACCATATTCCGTTTATTAAATCAACACTTTCTATATCTTACCCACTCCTTTAAACGCATAGTAAAAAAGGCTTCTCTATAAAGAGAAACCTTTAAAAGTTTATTAAACACAAAACTCCTCAGCTATTGGATTTTTCACAAATTCCGCTACGTTTTTATTAAGACTTATCGCAGCCCAGCACTTAACATATATTGCTGAAAAACTGCACATCGGCAAAATTTCAAGTCCTAATTCATCATAAAATTTAGTACTTTCATAGCTTGTCCCCGGCCTTATATTCACCGCAAAAACAGGAATAGCTTTTTCTTTTGCCTCCACACACAAAGCTTTAAGAGCCTTGCTGTCGGTATTTAAAGTTCCCGAATGATACGGTCTTAAAATAACCGCCTGACATTCCTCTAAAGAATAAGCAAAATTATCACCCGGTCTGCTTTCTATAACTAAAATACGAGGAGCACCGCAAAAATCTATGCATCCTAAGCCTTCCGATACGTCCGATGCTTTATATTCATCATTTGCCATCACATTTTGTCCGCAAAACGCAAACGGCTCGCCGTCAATACTGTATAAATCAGCCGTTGCCTCGGTATATTGCGATACCCTTGTCGCTTTGTGAATAGCCGCAACATCATCTTTTGAATTTTTATAGCTGACAAATACACCGTTTGCCGCACCGCAGTTAATAAACTTTACTGCCGTCTCAAAATTCTTTCCTCCATTTGCACGAACATCTGAAAGAGGATAATCCGACGAAACTAAAACAATCGGAATATCTGCATCCGAAAATGCATAAGAAAGTGCCGCCGCAGTATATTGAAGAGTATCCGTTCCGTGCGTTATAATTATTCCGTCAAAATCTTTATTTAAGTTATCTGCCACGCATTTTTGAAGTAAATTAAGCTCTTTTTCCGTAAGATTTTCGCTTAAAATAGTATAAGGAGAGCAAGTAACAAATTCCGTAGTTTTATCTTCAGATTCATTTAGATAATTGTTTATAAGCAAATAATTGGTTTCGCTGTCATTTGATATCCAGCCATTCTTTAAAGATGAACCAATCGTACCACCGGTAAATACCACAAGAATTTTCATACCTCACTCCTCCTATATAAAATCTTTAATAATACAACTTTGCCAGTCCGCCTTCGCTTGTTTCACGGTATATCTTAGATAAATCCTTGCCGGTCTCATACATAGTTTGCACAACCAAATCAAACGATATTTTTCGTGTTCCGCTTAAAAAGTTTGCAAGACTGACCGCATTTATTGCACGCATTGCCGCAACTGCATTCCGCTCGATACAAGGAATCTGCACAAGACCGTAAATCGGGTCACAGGTAAGTCCCAAATGATGCTCCATAGCAACCTCTGCGGCATATTCAACCTGTTCTATTGCCATACCAAAAAGCTCAGCCAAAGCTGCCGATGCCATCGAGCACGCACTTCCTATCTCTGCCTGACATCCGCATTCTGCACCGCTTATTGATGCATTGGTTTTTATAAGATTTCCAATTAAGCCTGCCGTTGCTAAAGCACGTAAAATTTCCGTATCCGAAAAGCTTCTTTTTTCCTGCTGATATAAAAGCACCGCGGGCAAAACACCCGATGCACCGCAGGTAGGAGCAGTAACAATAGTCTCCCCTGCCGCATTCTGTTCACTTACTGCATATGCGTATGAGCAAACAATTCGGTTTTCTCTTGTTTCCGCACTTTCATCAATATGTCTTTGATTAAACAGAAAATTTGCCTTTCTCTGTAGTTTAAGAGCACCGGGAAGAGTTCCTGTTGTCTTTAATCCGGCTCTTATACAATCTTTCATGGTCTGCCATATCAAATCTAAATGATGCCAGATTTCTTCACCCTCAACCTCTTCAACATACTGCCATATACGAATTTCTTTTTCTTTGCAGTACGCCGCTATATCAGAAAAACACTTATGCGGATATATATAAGGTGTTTCAATCACTTTCTGCCCTAAAACCTCTATTATACCGCCGCCAACACTAAGCACACGGCAAGAACCAATTTCCTCGCCGGCTTTATACGCATAAAAGTCCATAGTGTTAGGATGCGGCAAATCAGCAGTTTCTAAGTCCAATTCTATATCGGCATGAACTGGTGCAAAAGTCTTAATCAGCACTTCATCCGTTCCATGCCCCTCTCCGGTTTTCGCAAGCGAGCCAAAAAGAACCACTAAAAAGCTGTCAGCGTCAGGATACTTTTCTTTAAACATCATTGCGGCCTTTTCAGGTCCGATGGTATGAGAGCTTGACGGACCGCGACCTGTTTTATATATTTCCCGTATTGATTTCATTCCCTGCGCGGCACAAATATCGCATTTACTTACTGAATTAACCATATTTTAAATCTCCTAAACAAAATTTTAAAAATCAACCTTTTAGTTACTTTGGTAATTATATAATATTTAAAGTATTTAGTCAATCATTATTATAAATTAAAACGTGTTAATATTGTTATTTTGTACATAATAAAATTAAACAAAAAATGCATTTTATAATTAACACGAATTTAACATTTTAATTATTGACTTTACCATTTTTTAGGTGTATTATATAACTGTAAATAAAAAAAGGAGGAAATAATATGAATACATTTAACATTCTTTTAAGCTCAATCAACGACGTAAAAAACTTTGTTAACATTGTTAACAGATATGATTTTGATGTAGATTTAACCTCAGGAAGATATGTTGTAGATGCTAAATCTATAATGGGTATCTTCAGCCTTGATTTAAGCAAAGCAATTAAGGTTGAGGTTCATTCAGACAATGCTGACGAATTCATCGCAGAGCTTAAGCCTTACATTCAGTAAAACGCAAAAACTAAAGGGCGGATTTTTATCCGCCCTTTTTATTTTTACAACACAACTATTTACCTATTTCTTCACGATAATTTTTTCTCATTTTCATCGGCGATATGCCATACCTTTTTTTAAATGCATCGCCGAAATAATTACTGCCCGAATATCCGCAAAGCTCAGCTATTTTCCCTACTGATAATTTAGAGTTTCGCAAAAGCTCCTCCGCCTGCTGCATACGTATCTGCGAAACATATTCCGAAAATCCAAAGCCGGTCAATTTTTTAAACTGCTTCGAAAAATACGTTTCCTCCATAAAAGCTATCTGTGCTGCATCACAAAGAGTAATTTCCTGATTAAAATTTTCTCTTATGTAACGTGCCACTTCCTGAATTTTTTCAATTTTTTCGGCAGAATCACTTTTTGCACCTTTTCCGTAACGAAGAGCTAAAGCTGCAGCGTTTCCCAAAGCGCAGCTTTTTACTAACCTCGAGCACTCATTTTCGTGTCTTGCCTCCTGCTCCATAACTTCAAAAAATTTACGCAACGTTGCCTGATGCTGAAGAGGGATGCTTACACAACCAAAGTTTAAAAACCTTTGAGTTTCTTTTTCCCCTAAGGTCTCAGCAAGCGGAGCAAAAAACTCATCAGAAAAATATACAACATACCGCTCATAGTTATCAGATGTACGACTGCTCATATGATGCGGCGTTCCTTTAGGAATCACCACCAAATCACCGGCCTCTACATTATAAAGAGTCTGCCCGGCAAAATATCTGCGCGAGCCCGATAGCAGATAATACATTTCGTGATAATTATGTGTATGCCCCCCGTCCATATCCCACGGAATTCTGCTTTTCATTCTTTCTATATGAAATCCTCCGTTATAATTCTGCTCCACCTGACAACCCACCTTAAGTTTTTCTTATATTATATCATAACATTTATAAAATTGCAAGAAATCTGTTTTTTTGTGTAAAACCGCACAATAAATCAGTTGTTTTTACATATTTATTGTTTTATACTATATTATGAAGGGAGAAAACGACGTGAAAAATCACGTTATGCCTCCGGCGGAATTTATTGCACCGCCAAAATTTTCGTGCCTAAAGTCACAAAACGGCGATGTGCATAATTTCCATCATACGCCTTTTCAGCCCGCGAAAAGTGCGTATATATTTTTAATTGATATTTGTGGGCAGAAAGGCTATGGAAATTAATATGAAAAAAATTAATGAAGTTTATCTTAAAACAGAACGTCCCGAAAGGGTTATCCAGTTCGGCGAAGGCGGATTTTTACGCGGATTCGTAGACTGGATGTTTCAGAAGTTAAATGACAAAGGTCTTACACGTGCAGGTGTTGTTGTCGTTCAGCCTATCGAAAAGGGACTGTGTGCAAAACTTATGGAGCAGGATTGCATATACACCCATGTTATGCGCGGATTAGATAACGGCAAGCCAACCGTAGATAAGGCTGTAATCAACGTTATTTCACGTTGTGTCGAGCCTTACAGCGATTATAATGCATATCTTGCATTAGCAGATAATCCCGACAGCAGATTTATTGTATCAAACACAACCGAATCAGGAATCGCGTACCACGAGGGGGATAAGCTTGACGATGCTCCTCCGGTTTCATATCCTGCTAAACTTACAGCACTTTTATACCGCAGATTCAAAAACAGTATGGACGGATTTATATTGCTTCCCTGCGAATTAATTGACAAAAACGGTTCTAAGCTCAAAGAAATCGTGCTTCGCTATGCTGATGAATGGAATTTGGGTGACGATTTTGTTAAATGGATAAATGAAAAGAACTGCTTCTGCAACACATTGGTTGACAGAATAGTAACAGGCAGACCTACCGAAGATTTAGGTCTTAGCTACGAAGATGATATGGCAAACACATCCGAACTTTTCCACCTTTGGGTTATCGAAGGTCCTGAATGGATTAAAGAAGAGCTGCCGTTTACAGACGCAGGTCTTAACGTGGTATGGACAGATAATTTAGAAAGATACCGCACAAGAAAAGTTCGCATTTTAAACGGAGCACATACCTCTTTAGTTCCTTATGCAATGCTTCGCGGATTCAAAACAGTCGGCGATTGCGTAGCTGACAGCGATATGTGTGCATATCTTAAAAAATGTGTTTACGAAGAAATCATACCAACACTCGATTTATCTAAAGAAGAACTCACAGAATATGCAGACGGCGTATTTGAGCGTTTTGCAAATCCTTACATCTGCCATATGCTTTCATCAATTGCTTTAAACTCAGTAAGTAAGTTTAAGGTTCGAGTTCTTCCGTCAATTATGGAATACAAAAAACGCATGGGCGAATATCCTCAAACTCTTATCAAAGGCTTTGCAGCACTTTTAGATTTTTATAAAACCGATATGGCAAACGACGCCGCTGATATTATGGAATTTATGAAAACACGTTCTTTAGACGAGATTTTAGCCAATGCAGATTTTTGGGGTGAAGATTTAACCTGTCTTAAAGAGGAGGTTTTAAAATATGCGAATACATCCAAATGATAACGTTGAAGTAAACATAGAAAACGGCCATAAATATGCACTTTACGATATTAAAGTCGGCGAACAGATTATTAAATACGGCTTTCCAATCGGTGTTGCTACAACCGAAATAAAAAAGGGCGAACATGTGCACACCCACAACATAAAAACCGGCTTGGGCGATTTGCTTACATACGAATACAAGCCTGAACTCACACCTGTAAAAATGGCTGATAGCAATTCTATTCCGACTTTCGACGGATACGTTCGTTCAAATGGTGATGTAGGAATAAGAAATGACATTTGGATTATAAACACCGTTGGTTGTGTTAATAAAACTGCTCAAAAGCTTGCTGAGCTTACAGGCGCTCTGTATTTTCCGCATCCGTTCGGTTGCTCACAGTTAGGCGATGACCACGAGCTTACACAAAAGGTTTTAAAAGGACTTATTAACCACCCTAACGCAGGCGGCGTACTTGTTTTAGGACTTGGTTGCGAAAATAACAATATTCCTGCTTTTAAAAAGGTATTGGGCGACGTAGACCCTGACCGTGTAAAATTTTTAATTACACAAGAGGCATCTGACGAAATTGCAGAGGGAATTAAGCTGATTAACGAACTAAAAGAATATGCTTCAAAACAGAAAAAAGTAAAAATCCCCGTAACTAAATTAAGAGTAGGCTTAAAATGCGGCGGAAGCGACGGATACAGCGGCATCACCGCAAACCCACTGGTTGGTCGTTTTTCGGATAAGCTTATCAGCTTTGGCGGCAGCACTATCCTTACCGAAGTTCCTGAAATGTTCGGTGCTGAAACAATTTTAATGAACAGAGCCGAAAGCAAAGAAATTTTTGATAAAACCGTTCTGCTCATTAACAGATTTAAAGAATACTTTATTGCACACAATCAGGTTGTATACGAAAACCCCTCCCCCGGCAACAAAGAGGGCGGCATTACAACCTTAGAAGAAAAATCATTAGGCTGTGTTCAAAAGGGCGGACAAGCTACTGTTGTTGATGTTTTAGACTATGGCGATACAATGCAAAAATGCGGTCTTAATCTTTTGAACGGACCCGGTAATGATATAGTTGCCGTAACAAACTTAACCGCAGCCGGCGCACACATTATTCTGTTCACCACAGGACGGGGCACACCTTTAGGCGCACCTGTTCCTACCGTTAAGGTTGCAACAAACTCACAGCTTGCCGAGCACAAGTCGGGTTGGATTGACTTTGATGCAGGAAAACTGCTCTCAGGCTGCGATTCTGATAAATTAGACGAAGAATTTTTTGAATATGTATTAAAAGTAGCAAGCGGCGAAGAAACCAAAAACGAACAAAACGGCTATCGCGAAATATCAATATTTAAGGACGGTGTTACATTATGAGTTTTATCAACGAAGATTTTATGCTGCACAGCGATGCTGCAAAAAAACTCTATCACGAGCACGCAGAAAAAATGCCTATTATCGACTATCATTGCCACTTGATTCCAAAAATGATAGCAGATAACCATAAATTCAAAAACATAACCGAGCTTATGCTTGGCGGCGACCATTACAAATGGCGCGCAATGCGTAGCGCAGGCGTTGATGAAAAATACATCACCGGTGACGCATCAGATTACGACAAGTTTATGAAATGGGCAGAGGTTGTTCCGCTTTGCATCGGCAATCCGCTTTATCATTGGATGCACTTAGAGCTTAAACGATTCTTCGATATTGATGAACCATTTACCCCCGAAAATGCAGATATGGTATGGAATCGTTGTAACGAATTGCTCGCACAGGATGACTTCCGCGCCCGTGCATTAATTGAGCGTTCAAACGTAGTTGCACTCTGCACAACCGACGACCCTGCAGACGATTTATGCTATCACAAACAGCTTCGCGAAGAGGGCTTTAAGGTTAAGGTTTTACCTACCTTCCGTCCTGATAAAGCCGTAGAAATCGGAAAAGATACATTCGTACCATACATCAAAAATATCGGCGTAAAAAGCTTTGAAGAGCTTGCAGCTTGGATTCGCAGCCGAATAGCATTCTTCCACGAAAACGGCTGTCGCATATCCGACCACGCTTTTGAGTATGTTCCATATGCAGAGGGAGATGCTAATGCTGCATTTACAAAAAGAATGAACGGCGAAGCTCTTACAAAGCAGGAAGAAGACGCATTCAAAACCGCTCTCTTAACAGTATGCGCAGAAGAATATACACGTTTAGACTGGGCTATGCAGATGCACATCGGCGCACTCAGAAACAACAATACCCCAATGTTTGAAAAATTGGGTCCTGACACAGGCTTCGACTCTGTAAACGACCTTTGCATTGCTGAAATGCTGTCTGCTCTGTTAAACTCATTTGAAACCAAAGGCATTTTGCCAAAAACAATTCTTTATACCTTAAATCCTAAGGATAACTACGTTTTAAGCACAATGCTCGGAAACTTCCAGAAGGCTCCGACTTTCGGAAAAATTCAGTTTGGTTCTGCGTGGTGGATTAATGACCAGCGCGATGGTATGGTTGAGCAAATGAAAACTTTGGCAAACACAGGTCTTTTATCAGCCTTTGTAGGAATGCTTACCGACTCACGCAGCTTTGTATCATATCCGCGCCACGAATATTTCCGCAGAATACTCTGTAATTTAATCGGCGACTGGATAGATAAGGGCGAATATCCCGCTGACTGGAAACGCCTCGGAGATATTATCGAAGGCATTTGCTACAAAAACGCAGAAAAATATTTTAACTTATAATGCTAAATGGGGGCTGTCTCAATAATCATATATAGTAAATAATTCTGCAATCTTTGGTTGTAGGGAATGGATTTATACATTTCGCGGAACGCATTAATGCGTTCCCTACAATATTTCGTGCATAAATATTTATAAAAAATGATTATCAAGACAGCCCCTTTTAGTTTTTTAACCTATCCGACTTGACAAAACCAATTATTGATAGTATAATTTTATAGTCAGATAATTTAATACTTGCTGGTGTGGCTCAGTCGGTAGAGCAGCTGATTCGTAATCAGCAGATCGTCGGTTCAAGTCCGATCACCAGCTCCAAGCTTGGCAAACATTGCCGGGCTTTTTTTATGTTTAAAAGCATTTTAATCATTGACCAACTTTTATTTTTGTGTTCTGTAATATGGCTTGTATCCTTTTCTAAAATAGAAAAACCGGCTGATAACGATAATACAACAGTTGTTACCGCAAACCATATGGCTATCCTTTCGGTTTTATGCTTTTTAATCGCCAAAAGCTGGAGCAAAAACTATACCTTTAAAAACAAAAACTTTCCCAAAAAATAGTTTTAATAGCATTTTGACAACATTACAATAACATTTTGCTAAGATTTTGAACACTCCATAAGATTCTGACTATTGAAATATGCCGGATTTTATGCTTTAATTATTATATCGAAACTCGAAAGGAGACTATATTAAATGGTATCAAAACTGACAAAAAAACTTATTGCTTTAATAGCCGTAACATCTATGATGTTAATAGTGCTTAGCGGAACAGCTTCTGCCGCAACCTTAGCACAGGCAGACGGAAATGCATATTTCTATTTTGCAGCATCAGGCCTTAATGTCGAAAGTACAAAGGTTGGATTTAAAGCAAACGGCAGCGAGCCTTATTACATAACCTCAAACATTATCGCTCATACAGAAAGAATTGACAAAAATCATCTTATACCGAATGTCGTTAATACCTTTACAATATACACAGGTAACGAAAACGGTCTTATAGACGAAACTCTTTCTCGATCTCAGGCAGGAAACGGTTGTGAAGAGTTCAGCGTTACTATATCAACATTAAACCTAACATTACCGAATGGTTATATTGTTTATCCATCTAAAAAAACAGCTTACAAACCAAAAGATGACACAACACCGCTTAAAGACGGATACATTGCAAGCGATGTAACAAACAACGTAAGTATGGGTGACAACGGCTTAAATCAGGCTTATAAATTTGAGATTGAATTTGATTTAACTAATGTAGACTGGAATCCGGCAAACGATATTGACCCGATTCTGCCCGATATTAAAAACGTTTCACTTCAGATAGGCGCAGAACCAAGTAAGCGAAATATTAACTGGTATTCCACATCCGAAAAAGCAGGCACAGTTCAGTTTGCACTAAAAGCCGATATGACCGGAACTGAGTTCCCGGCAAATGCCAAAAGCTTTTCTGCAACAGCACACGACTCAGGCTTAACAGGCTATACAAGCTATAAATCTACTATGACAGACTTAGCCGAAAACACCGAATATGTTTATCGTGTGGGTAACGAAGACAGATGGTCGCCTGCATACAGCTTTAAAACACAAAGCTTTGATGGCAATTTCAGCTTTCTTGCTCTTTCAGACCCGCAGCTAGGTCAGGGGAGCAGATATGATGATATAAATGATGAAATTGCAGCATGGACAGATACTATGGATAAAGCAAAGGCAAACTTTCCCAATGCAGCATTTCTTACCTGCATGGGTGACCAGGTCGCAAAAACATATTCAAACAGCCAGTTCGATGCGTTTTTCGTTCCCGACTCTTTAAAATCCTTTGCAATTGCCACGGTAGTCGGTAACCACGATGTTGGCGCAAACTACGCACCGCATTTTAATATGCCAAACCTTTCAGGCTACGGCGTACAATCCACAATGGGATCCGGCAGCGATGACTATTGGTTTACATATGGCGATGTGCTGTTTATGCATATAGACGGAATAAGCAAGGCTTACGACGAGCATGTTAAATTTATGGAAGAAACAATCGAAAAAAACCCGGATGCAAAATGGAAGATTGTAATGACGCATTACGGTTTTTACGGCGCTACAACACAGGGCTTTACTACTGAAAATATAATAGAATTACGCAAGGCTTTAGCACCCGAATTTTCACGTTTGGGTATAGATGTTGTCTTAAACGGTCACGAGCATTGCTATGCACGTTCTTATTTGGTAAACGGTGCTACCGAGCAGCCTAATCTTGCAACCGGCGGCAGCAGTGTAACAGACCCCGATGCAAACGAAGTGCTTTACTTAACAATAGGCTCTGCCAGCGGTACTGACTATGTAAATCCGCAGGATATGGATCAGTTACCTTGCACCGCAAAAGTGTATCAGGAACTTATACCAAATGTTTCTAATATAGAAATGACAGATTCTTCGTTTACCATCAACACATATCGCACATCTGATATGGCAGTTGTCGATACCTTTACAATTAACAGAACCGATGCACCTGCTGTAAAAACAATTCTTGCTTATCCTAAAACCTCAACTGTTAAAACAGGTCTTACCCAAAACTTCAGCGCAAAAATATTCGGATATAACAACCCGTCTCAAGATGTAGTATGGAGTGTAAGCGGTAACGAAAGCTCAAAAACAACTATTAATCCGGACGGTGTATTATCGGTTGATGTTGACGAAACAGCTAAACAGCTTGTTGTTACAGCAACCTCAGCAGCAAACAATTCAAAATCTGCATCAGTTAATGTAGAGCTTAAAAGCAGTCTTCCTTTAATTTATGAAGATTTCGAATCTGCTCCCGAAGGTCAGGCTATTTCTAAAGATACAAACTGGAACGGATGGAGCATTGTAGATAATACGTATGCTACAGCAGATACTGAAATTACAGTAGTAAGCGAAAAATATCCTCCTGAGAACGTTCCGACAGGCAATAAAGTAGCACAGTTCTACCGCAGCGGACCATCAGTCAGCACTTCAAGATTATATGCTATGTCCAAAGAGGCTTCTGTAACACAGGAAGATGAATTTTTAAGTGTTAAGTTCCGTCTTTTAAAACCTGTAAACGATAATGCAAAGCTTTTTGCTATTTCTCTGCTCAGCGAAAAAACAGAAAACGGAAAGAAAATCGATGCAACAGCTACATTTAATATAGATTTTAAATTAAGCAAATTCAGTTCTACAGGACTTAAAACCGCTTATTTTGACGGAACAACAGCACATTCTACAACAAGTAATAAATGGTTTGAATTTGAGATTTTAACTGATTTAACCAAAGATGTTACCTATGTATATTGTAACGACATTCTCTTAACATCAGGAACTGCAGGCGCAGAAGATGCTACAAAGAAAATTCACGGTCTTAGCTCTATAAGATTTTACAGTAACAGAAGCGCCGGCGCAGTAGACGGCGAAGCATATCTCTGGCTTGATGATATTTGCGTCAGAACAATTACAGCACACGAGGCAGATTTAATATACTCACAACCTGCAGTAATATCTAAAATAGAAAATAACACGCAAGTAACTCTTCGTAACAGAAACGCATTAGCGGATGGCACAAAACTTTTTGTTGCAGTATACGATGCAGAACCGCGTGCAATGAAAAGCATCAGCATTGTTCCGCTAAGTGCTGAACAACGAGCAGCAGGCGAGCAGACAATTACTCTCCCCCGGGCGCTTACAGCCGACACAGGCAAAGTGGTTAAAGCATTCGTTTTAGATGGCAACCTTAAGCCACAAGGTTTGGCATTAGAAAAAATACAATAATAACCAATAACAAAAAGGCAGAAACGATTTGATTTCGTTTCTGCCTTTATTAATTTTAAAAATGCTTATTCCGGCTTATCTACAATAGCAAACGATATTTCGCCCGATGCAGCAACCTTGCCGTCAACTGTTGCAACCACATTTGCTTTACCCATATTGCGTTTAAATGCAGTAAGCTCCGCCTCTAATGTTAATGTATCGCCCGGCACTACCTGCTTGCGGAATTTAAAGTTATTCATTCCGGTAAATACCCCTACCTTGCCTTTAAATTCAGGCTCAGACAGTATTGCGCACGCACCAACCTGTGCCAAAGACTCAGCAATCAAAACACCCGGAACAATCGGCATACCCGGAAAATGTCCCTGAAAATACGGCTCGTTTGCGGTAACATTTTTTATTCCTACCGCACGTTTGCCCGGCTCCATTTCTAAAATTTTATCAACTAAAAGAAACGGATATCTGTGCGGAATAATTTTTTGAATTTCAAGATTGTCTAACATTTTATCCTCCAAAGCTATTATTTTTTGCGATAACGCGAATGATTAAACTGCTCCATATATTCAAGCGACATACCTGTGCCCTTCGCCACGCAAAATACTGCATCTTCTGCAACGAAAACGTCAAGTCCTGTCTCACGTGATATAAGCTTGTCCAAGCCATAAATCAAGCTTCCGCCACCGGTGAGCAGAATACCGCTTGTACTTATATCGCCAACAAGCTCCGGCGGAGTCTTTTCTAACACCATATGCACAGCATCAACTATCTGTGTTGCGCATTCTTCTAATGCTTCAAGCATTTCTTCAGAGCTTACAGTCACTACCTTAGGAAGACCGGTAACCAAGCATCTTCCCTTAATATCCATTGTAAGCGGCTCAGGACGCGGATAAACACATCCTATTTCAATCTTAAGCTCTTCTGCTGTACGGTCACCAATCATCATATTATATTTCTTTCTGATGTATTTTGTAACAGCATCATCAAACTTATCACCTGCAACCTTAATCGAGTTGCTTACAACAATTTCGCCAAGCGATATAACTGCAACATCTGCCGTTCCGCCGCCGATATCAACAATCATATTACCGTATGGTTTTGCAATATCAAGACCTGCACCGATTGCAGCCGCAATAGGCTCTTCGATAATACAGGTTTTGCGTGCACCTGCCTGAGTTGCCGCATCAATAACTGCTCTTTCTTCAACCTCTGTAACCTGGCTGGGAACACAAACCATAACACGCGGCTTGCAAAGGCTATTTTTGCACACCTTGCGCAAGAAATAACGAATCATTTTTTCTGTTGTATCATAATCAGAAATAACACCGTCTTTAAGAGGTCTTATCGCTACAATATTTCCTGGTGTTCTGCCAATCATATTCTGTGCTTCAACACCTACTTTTAAAACCTTACCGGTATTTGTGTCAATCGCTACAACCGATGGTTCTTTTAAAACTACTCCTTTGCCCTTAACATATACCAAAACAGTTGCAGTACCTAAATCTATGCCTATGTCCTGTCCAAATTTAAACACACCTATCCCTCCCAAATTCCTAAATTTCTAATAAAAACCATATTAATGATATTATTATATATTTTTTTAGCAATATATGCAATTACTTTTTACCATTTTTTATAAATATTTATTTTAAACCTTTGTACGGACACCTTCTCATACAAATTCCACAAACCGAACCTCTGCCAATTAACTGAAACTTTTCTTTCATATACCTGCTGCACGACTCGGCATCAACTAACTTTTTATCTGGATTTTTCGGATCAAACGCCTCGCCCGAAAGAGCCATAGCCGGGCAAGCCTTTACGCAAAGCATACAGTCAGAGCACAAACTTTTCTTGAGCGGATTTTTGTATCCTGCCGCTAAATCCATATCAGTAAGCACAGTACCCAAACGCACTCTTACCCCATACTTTTCAGACATAAACAAAGCATTTTTACCTATACTTCCAAGCCCTGCCACTATTGCTGCCTGCTTGTGCGAATATAATCCGTGATACTCGCGCCCGTGACTTTGCGATGCAGGAACACACACATAATTTGCACCGTTTTGCTCTAAAAACATTCCTATTCTTAAAGTTATGCGGTCAATTAACGCATTAACTGTTCTGTAATGATGAAAATATGTATATGTAGGCTTATCTTCTATCGCATCAATCACGCTGTCCGACAGTTTTACTACTATACTTATGGCATTGTCAAGATTTTTATATTCATCTGTTGGCTCTATCTTAGAAAAGCCAACCTCCCAAGCCCCCTGCTCTATTGCAAGCGCCGTTATTTTATCAACCATTCAACATTTCCTCCGCTTGCTTTAGTGTTGTAGCAGTAATTTTTTCTCCGCCAATAATTCTGGCAAGCTCATCTATTCTTCCCTTTTCATCAAGCAGCTTAACCTGCGTCAAAGTCTTTTCATCCTGCTCATGCTTTTCAATTAAAAAGTGACTTTCCGCCTTAGATGCAACTTGCGCAAGATGTGTAACGCAAAACACCTGACGAAAGCCTGATAGCTCTTTTAATTTTTCGCCAAGCTTTTGAGCCGCACGACCGCTTACTCCGCTGTCTACCTCGTCAAATATCAAGGTATCAACAACATCAGAATCTGCTAAAATCGACTTTATAGCAAGCATAATTCTTGAAAGCTCGCCACCTGATACAATCTTTTCAAGAGACTTTGCAGGCTCTCCTTTATTTGCCGAAAACAAAAATTCAACTGTGTCGATACCGTCTGCACTTAAATCTTTATGCGTTATTTCTGCAACGAATTCAGCATTAGGCATATTTAAAAACTCTAAATTTTCACATATTTTAGCCGATAAATCTTTAGCACAGCACTTTCTCAGTTCGCTGAGCTTTGCAGCCGATTTTTCTGCTTCACTTCTGCAAAGTGCAATATCGTTTTCTATCTGAGCCTTTCGTTCATCTAAAAATTCTATATTTTTAAGTTCTTCTATGCTTTTTTCAAGATGACCGAGCGCACTTTTCTCACTTCCGCCATACTTGCGCTTTAAGCGATATATAAGGTCAAGTCTTTCTTCAATTTCGTCAATCGAAAGTCCCTCTTGTTCGAAGTTGTTCAAATAAATCTGCAAGTTTCTTACTGTTTCTTCAACAGCAACAAGTGCCGATTCAATATTCTCTGCCACACCCGACAGCTCAGAATCAATCCCAACCGCCTCTTGCGCAAGAGATGATGCATTCGCCAGAAAATTATAAGCACACTCTCCATCGGCATTTTCGTACAAAACATCAAGTGTCTGACCGACAGACTGCATAAGCTTTTTCGCATTATTTGCAATCGCTCTTTGTTTTTTTAATTCGTCTTCTTCTCCCTCAGTTAACTGAGCATCAGAAAGTTCTTTTATTTCGTATTTTAATATATCAATGCGCCTTAGCTTTTCTGCCTCATCAATATTAAGCTCGTCTGCCTCTTTTAAAAGAGCAACCAAGCTCTTATATTTTTCTTTATAATCTGCTGATAACCTTTCGGCTTTATCGCCTATAAATCTGTCTAAAAATTCAAGATGCGTAGTTTTATCCAAAAGAGCCTGATTGTCGTGCTGTCCGTGAATATTCATAAGCATTCTGCCAAGCTCTTTAAGCTTTGAAACAGGTAACATTTTTCCACCTGCACGGCAAATATTTTTACCGTCAGATGAAAGCTCGCGCGATATAATAAGACTGCCGTCTTCTTCAACATCTATTCCATTTTCATACAGATAGCTTAAAACCCTTTTATCACCGATTTTAAAAAGTCCCTGCACCATTGCTTTTTTCTCACCAAAGCGAATAAACTCTTTGCTGATGCGTTCACCAAGCAGCATATTCATCGAGCCGATTAAAATAGATTTTCCTGCACCCGTCTCACCCGAAAACACATTAAAACCGTCAGAAAATTCTATATCGGCATGATTTATAAGGGCTATGTTATCTATCGTCATGCAATAAAGCATATAAACAGCCTCCTTACAGCAGCGAACGAATTTTTAACGTAAGAGCCTTTGCAGCATCTTCTGTTTTTACAATGCAAAGAAGAGTATCATCTCCTGCAATGCTGCCCATAATTTCTTTAAGTTTCATTGAGTCAATAACCGCAGCCGCTGCCTGTGCCATACCCGATGCCGTTTTTATTATTACAATATTCTGAGCATAATCAACCGATGTCACAGTCTGAGTTAAAATTGTTTTTTGTTGCTTGCTCGCAGTTACATCTGCACCCGAGCCTGCCTGAACATATTTATATACACCGTGCTCATTGGCAGCTTTAACAAGACGCAGTTCTTTAATATCACGGCAAACTGTAGCCTGTGTTACCTTTAATCCGCTTTCAGCTAAAAGAGCTGCCAGTTCCTCCTGTGTTTCAACATCGTGTTGTGCTATTAATTCAAGAATTTTTGTATGTCTTGCATTTTTCATATCAGTTATCCTTTCCTGCCAGTTTATGACGTAATACGCTGTAAAATCTGCTCCCGTTTACACGAATCAGACCGGTTACGTGCGGAGATTTTGTAATAGTTAAAACCGAGTTATCATCAAATGGTGTTTCTTCACGTCCGTCTGCCGATACCAATGCACTGCAAAAATGACCTTTGCACATAGATGCAGTAATAGTTTTTTCTGCAGGCACTAAAATCGCACGCGAATAAAGCTTGTGCGGACAAATCGGAGTAATAAGCATCGAATCCATCGACGGGTCAACAATAGGACCGCCTGCCGACATCGAATACGCAGTTGAACCGGTGGGTGTTGCTACAATCATTCCGTCAGCTTTAAAATCGTCCACAAATTCTCCGTCAACATAAACGTTTATATCCAAAAGACGGGATGCACCGCCACGTGAAATAACCATATCATTTAAAGAGTCATAATACTGACAGCTGCCGTCGCCTTTTTTAAGTTCTGCCCTTAACATCATTCTGTTTTCTATAATATAATCGCCGTCAAAAAATTTGTTTAGACTGCTTTCAACTTCTTTTTGCTCTACCTCGGCAAGAAAGCCCAGACGACCAAGATTAAACCCCAAAATCGGCTGCCCTGTTTTTAATACATCGTGCGCAACTGACAAAAGTGTTCCGTCACCGCCCAAGGCAAATACTGCATCAGCGACAGCTAAAGCAACGGCTTTTTCGCAGTATTCTACCCCCTCGACTTTAAATTCTGAAAAGCTGTTATCTAAAAGCAATTTTGCTCTGCCTTCAGAAAGCTTGGCAACCATACGGGTAAAATCTAAATTTTTATCTTTTATTGAATTTGGTGTCATGAAAATTGTTTTCATGCCGTCACCCTCTTTTCAAAACTAATATTTATACACTTTATACTGTATATTATACATAATTAAAAAGCATTAATCAATAGTAATTACAAATAAAGTTTTATAAATTCAATTATTATATTTCGCCCATTTAGCTGCAACAAAAAAATCCACCCATATTTAAGTGAACCCCATTTAGTTCACATATGGGTGGATTTTTTATTACTTTTTAAAGAACACTCCTATAACCGCTCCGATATGTGTTGCAATAGTAGGACCAACCTTTTGAATCTGCACTTCTTTCGGATTCAGATTTTCCTGAACTAAAGTCTTCATTTCTTCTGCTTCTTCAGGCATAGCGCAATGAACAATTATTATCGATGTGTTGCTCTGGTCTGCGCAGTCCTCCTGAATCTTTTTAAACAACTTTGTAACTATTTTTTTACTGCCGCGAATAGTTCCGATAGACTCAATCAATCCGTTTCTGATTGACAACACCGGTCTTATGTCAAGCACATTACCCATAACTAATGATGCTTTGTTGATTCTTCCGCCTTTTTCAAGATAGGTAAGAGACTGTGCTGCAACATAAACGTCATAGCTTTCCATAAACTCCATAATATGTTGCTTAATTTCGCCAATCTCTTTTCCTTCCTGAGCCAGTCTTGCCGCCTCTTTTGCGGCCTCGGCATAAATATATGCAAATCGCTGAGAATCAACCAACTCAATAACCGCGTCAGGATTTTCTTCTAACACCATATTTTTAGCAATCTGAGAATTGTTAAAGCTTCCCGATGCACAGGATGAAATTGATATATACAGTACCTCATATCCTTCATCAGTATATTTTTTAAATACATCATATAAATCATTAGGTGTAACCTGTGCTGTTGTAGGAATTTCCTTGCAGATTGTAAGTTTTTCATAAAATTCATCAGGTGATAAATCAACAGCCCTGAACTGCTCTCCGTCTACGTTAATGGTAAAAGATACAACATCTATACCCCATTTTTCAACATCTTCACGGGTAATGTCCGATGCCGAGTCTGTAATAATTTTAATTTTAGCCATAATTCACTCTCCTGTATTTTTAATTATATTTTAATCTCCAAAATTAATAACTCTGCGCCTGCTCCATACTGACTGAAGCAATCCTATTGCCATAAAATTTGTCATAACAGATGAACCGCCATAGCTTACAAACGGCAGCGGAATACCGGTAACCGGCATCAAACCAATGCACATACAAATATTTTCAAATGTATGAAAGGTAAACATTGCAGCCAGACCTACACACATATAACTGCCCATATCATTTTTTGCTTTTTGAGCAATATAAATGCATCGTGCAATTAAAATCACTAAAAGTGCTAAAATAATCAGCGTTCCTACAAAGCCAAACTCTTCACCTATTACGCCATAAATAAAGTCGGTATTTTTTTCAGGAAGCATCGCAAGCTGATTCTGCGGTCCTTGCATATATCCTCTGCCAAAAACCTGACCTGAACCGATTGCAATTTTTGACTGCATTACCTGAAATCCTGCACCGGCTGCATCACGTTCAGGATTTATAAATACTAAAATACGGTTTTTCTGATAATCCGAAAGCAAAAACCACGCAAGCGGTGTCAACGCAAGACCCGTGCCAACAGCGGCAAAAACATATTTATATGATATACCTGCAACAAAAACCATACAGATGAACATAAACAAAAATACAAGCGCCGTTCCGGTGTCGTTCTGAAGTATAACCAGCCCGAACAGAATTGCAAAATGAGTAACTAACGAAAGCACCGTACGCAGCGAATTTATACTTTCTTTTGCCTTTGTTAAATGAACAGAAAATGTAATTGCAAAGGTTAGTTTAACCAGCTCAGACGGCTGAATTCCGACTCCTGCTACACGAATCCAGCTATTTGCACCCGTTTCTTCTTTACCCTCACCGAAAATGAGGACAAAAATCAAAATTCCCACACTGCCCAAAAAAATATATTTTGTTATCTCAGAATAGCTCTCATAATCAACCCAAGCCAAAAAGAGCATAAGACAAATACCTAAAAATGCTGCTGCAAATTGCACTACCATCTGTCTTGTTCCTGCATCCAGGCTGCGTGTTGCAGAAAACACGGCAATAAAACCGCATACCGAAAGTAAAACTGCGGTAATTAATAATACATAATCAAGTTTTTGAAAATAAGTTTTTAAAGCACGTTTATTTAACATAACTTTCCCTTCTTTGCGATATGTATATACGCTGCTTATACTATTATACCAGTTATTTTGCATAAGGTAAAGAAAAAAAACAAAATTCATAAAAAAATATAGACTTTTTACGATTTTGACTGTATAATTAATAATAAAGATAAAATAACGGTTTTCATTAATTTTTAAAGAGGTGTTTTTATGCCGCACACAGCAGGACAGCTTCCAAAGGCGTGGGAAGAGCTTGTAGATACTCTCGCCTATATGCCGGCTATTGTAAAAACGATAGAAAAAATTCACGATTCAAGCTGGTCAACAACAATAAACCGCCACGACCACTACGAAATGGCATATATAAAAAAAGGCAGTGCAATTTACCAGGTTGAGGGTGTAGATGTTAATATGACACCGAACTCAATAATTATAATAAAACCCGAACGCACCCATAAATTTATAGTAAAATCAGAAAGCTGCGAGTTTATTGTTCTAAGCTTTAAATTTAAGCCGCAAAAGGATGACCTTGCAAGCCACGTTTCGCTTAATGATTTTATTGAATATATCGAAGACGATGCAACCGGAGATTTTATACACTTAAAGCTAAACAAAAAAAATGATATTGTTCACGTTATGAACCGAATTTTACGCGAGCGAATGAAATATCAGGTTTGGGGCGATTTTTTAAGCTGTCTTTTAATTATGGAGCTTTTTGTGCTGTTATCGCGCACACTAAAACAAGAATGGGAGCAAAGCGCAAAAAACCGCAATTTAAAATTGCATGAGCTGTTAAATATATCGAAAGAATATATAGACAATAACTATGCAAAAGAGCTTACTCTTTCGCAGGTTGCAAAATATATTTATCTTTCTGACAGTTATTTTGCGCACAGCTTTAAAGATAAATTCGGCATAAGCCCAAAAAGCTATCTTTTAAAGGTACGAATCGAGGCTGCAAAAGAGCTTTTAGAAAATACCGATTCTAAAATAGCAGATGTCGCCCTTTCTGTCGGATTTTCAAGCCAGCAAAGATTTAACGATATTTTCAGAAAAAATACAAAAATGACACCACTTAAATACAGACAAAAAAGCAAGCTGGATAAAATAAATAAAGTTGAATAAAAAAGCTGTAGCATACGCTACAGCTTTTTTATTCAATTATCCACATAAAACGCAAAAAACTGCTCATACTACCTTTGAAAAATATATGGAGGTAATAAAAGTATGTTGGTTGCATTTGTAAGAACAATAATTTTATACATATTGGTCGTTGCTGCGCTAAGGCTTATGGGTAAGAGGCAAATCGGTCAGTTGCAGCCGTCAGAGCTGGTTATTACAATGATGATTTCAGAGCTTGCATCTATTCCGCTTGAAAATATAGGTACACCGCTTATAAACGGTGTGCTTCCTATTTTAACTCTTATAATTGCAGAAGCAACCTTTTCATTTTTAACCTTAAAAAGCAAAAAAATAAGAAAAATAATGGCAGGCTCACCCACCATTTTAATATCAAAGGGTCAGGTGCTCGAAAAAGAGATGGAAAGACTGCGCTTTAACATAGACGACCTTATGGAAGAATTAAGATCAAACGGATATTCGAATTTATTAGATGTTGAATATGCCATAATAGAAACAACCGGTATGCTCAGCATAATACCCAAATCTAACAAAAGGCCCGTAACTCCGTCAGATTTAGATATGTCCCCGGAATATGAAGGCTTGCCGTTTTTGCTAATCGCAGACGGAATTGTAAATGATATGGCACTAAAAAGTGCAGGACTTAATATAGACTGGCTGAAAGAGAAGCTTAGTGAGTTTGATATAACCGAAATAAAGGATGTCTTTATCGCTTCCCTTGATACTTCAGGAAATTTGTTTGTGCAGAAAAAATATAAAAAAGATAAATAAAGGCGGTGATACTTTGAAAATTTTTGCAGGTGCTATGGTTGCACTTTTAATAATTATTGTAGGAACAAACATATACTCTGACCGTATGAATAACACCTTGGACAGCATGAAAAAATATATTGATGAAATTATTGACTTTGCCGACAAAGAAGAATGGCAAAACTGCAGTCAGACATTTTACGAATTTAACAAACAATGGCACAAAGATGAAAAATGGTTTTCAGCATTTATTCACGGAGACAAAATTTCTTTAATCAACGAGGTTTTAAACGAACTGGAAACCTTTATAGGCTATGAAAATACAGAACAAACCGTAGCGAAATCAAAGGTATTAAAAAACCACCTTAAAAGCATATCTGAAAACGAACAATTAAGTGCAGAAAATATACTCTGATCCGCTAACCCATAAACCAACTTTGGCATATAATACAATATACCGGCCGCGGCCGTTTATATATAGCGGCAGGATGCATGGTTTTAACAAGCTTTCGCATCCTGCCGATTGTAATTTTACTTCTCGGAGGATATTATGACTAATATCAACTGTTCTAAAAACTGCATATACCAAAAGGACGGAAAATGCAGTTACGACAACGTGTTTTTTTGCACCGCACACATAGATAAAAACAACGAAGGATGTTTATATCAATTGACCGCCGAGCAAGCATCAAAGCTAAATATCAAAGCAATACAGTAAACATATTTTACTGTATTTTTTTTATTTGTATGGTAAAACTATCTTTATAAATGCTAAGATGCCAAAGCATCTGTATTTCGCCCTATCTGCCCACGATACGAGCGACAAAGTTTATAATGTGGGCAGAAAGGCTTGATAAAAAATGGCAAAAACCACAGAAGCAAAACAAGAAACAGACATAAAGCAAATGATTGATTCTTTAATTCAAAATGCCGAATCCGCTCTGTCAGAATATATGAATCTGTCGCAGGAGCAGGTTGATAACATAGTTCACCGGATGGCTTTAGCCGGAATTGACAGACATATGGATATTGCAAAAGCCGCAATTGAAGAAACGAAACGCGGGGTATTCGAAGACAAGGTTATTAAAAATCTTTTTGCAACCGAATATATATGGCACTCTATAAAATATCAAAAAACTGTTGGAATTATAGACGAAAGCGAGCAGGAAGACTATGTTGACATAGCCGAACCCGTAGGCATAGTCGCAGGAGTTACACCTGTTACCAATCCCACCTCGACCACTATGTTTAAGTCGTTAATATGTGCCAAAACACGTAACCCTATTATTTTTGCGTTCCATCCCTCATCTCAAAAATGCTCTGTTATGGCAGCAAAAATAATGTTAGATGCAGCTGTCGCAGCTGGCGCACCCAAGCATTGTATTCAATGGATTGAAACACCGTCTATCGACGCAACAAGAGAGCTTATGAACCATCCCGGAATATCTCTCATCCTTGCAACCGGCGGTTCTGCGATGGTACGAGCTGCATACAGCGCAGGAAAGCCGGCATTGGGCGTAGGACCCGGAAATGTGCCCTGCTACATCGAAAAAACAGCAGACGTAAGCCGTGCCTGCACCGACCTCATACTTTCAAAAAGCTTCGATAACGGAATGATTTGCGCCTCTGAGCAGGCGGTAATCGTAGATAAAGAAATTCAGGACAAATTCGAAGATTTTATGCAAAACTACGGCTGCTACTTCTTAAATGACGAAGATGTTGCAAAAGTATCTGACTATGTAATCTCCCCCGAAAGCCAGACCGTAAACTCTGCTGTTGTGGGAATGCCTGCATACGAAATCGCAAAAAATGCAGGTGTAAACGTGCCAAAAAACACAAAAATTCTTATTGCCCGAACAAGCGGTGTTGGTCCTGAATATCCACTATCCAGAGAAAAGCTTTCGCCTGTTTTAGCTTATTTTGTCGTAGATGACTATAAACAAGGCTTTAAAATCGCAAAACAAATGCTTGAATTTGGCGGTTTGGGACACTCTGCCGTTATCCATTCTAACGATACCGAACTTTGCAATCAGTACGGCAAAGAAATGAAGGTAGGGCGTGTTATAGTAAACTCTCCTTCATCACAGGGTGCAATAGGCGATATATATAACACAAACACACCGTCTTTAACACTCGGATGCGGCTCATTCGGGCGCAATTCTACAACCTCTAACGTGTCAAGCGTTAATCTTATTAATAAAAAACGACTCGCCAGAAGAAAGGTCAATATGCAATGGTTTAAAATACCTCCAAAAATTTATTTTGAAGAAGATTCCGTTCAGTATCTGCAAAAAATGCCTGATATTACCCGAGCTTTTATCGTAACCGATAATATGATGGTACAACTGGGATATGTTGACCGAGTGCTTTATAATCTGCGCAAACGTCAGGAATACTGTCACAGTGAAATTTATGCCGATGTAGAGCCGGACCCGTCAGTTGAAACAATTATGCGAGGCGTCGATGCTATGAATAAGTTTAAGCCCGACGTAATTATCGCCTTAGGCGGTGGCTCTGCTATGGATGCCGCAAAAGGAATGTGGCTGTTTTACGAGCATCCCGAAACCGACTTCGACGGCTTAAGACTTAAATTCCTGGATATAAGAAAAAGAGCCTTCCACTTCCCCAAGCTCGGTGCAAAAGCACAGATGGTTTGCATTCCTACTACCTCCGGAACAGGCTCAGAGGTAACCTCTTTTTCAGTTATAACCGATAAATTAAACGGCAATGTTAAATATCCTTTAGCCGACTACGAATTAACTCCCGACGTAGCAATTATCGACCCACAGTTTGTATATTCTTTGCCAAAAGGTGTAACTGCCGATACGGGTATGGATGTTTTAACACACGCAATCGAGGCATATGTGTCGGTTCTTGCATCAGACTATACAGACGGCTTGGCTATGAAAGCGATTGAACTTGTATTTGCAAATCTTCCAAAGGCATACGAAAACGGAACCGACCGTGATGCACGAGAAAAAATGCACAACGCATCTGCAATTGCAGGTATGGCATTTACAAACGCATTTTTAGGACTTAATCACTCAATGGCTCACAAATTGGGCGGAGAATTTCATGTTGCGCACGGCAAAGCCAACGCAATTTTACTTCCTTATGTTATAGGATACAATGCCGATAAGCCAACCAAATTTGCCTCATTCCCCAAATATGGAAAGTTTGTAGCAGATGAAAAATACGCACAAATCGCACGTCACTTGGGCTTAGAAGCAAAAACGGCACAAGAAGGCGCACAAAACCTGATAACAGCAGTCAGAAAGCTTATGAAAATTTTAGATTATCCTATGACCTTAAAAGAAATAGGTATACCTGAAAAAGAGTTTTTAAGCAAGCTCGACAAACTGGCAGAAAACGCATTTGAAGACCAATGTACAACAGCAAACCCGCGTTATCCATTGGTTTCAGAAATTAAGGAGCTTTATAAGCTGGCATATTACGGAAAATAAATTAAATTTGCAGGGGACGGCGTCCTCGACGTCTCGCTGACTTTATGTTATAATTTTAAATTTTATATCGTAGGGGGCGGGGCTTGCTCCGCCCGTTTATTCTTGCAATCAAAAGAAGACCCATCCCTCAGGACTTGTTAACTATTAATTTTACTGTAGGGTTAATTCAGGAAATTTATATTGCATTTTTATTCAAACCGTGCTATAATGAAATTGCGACATAAAGTTAAATATTATTAATAGTATAAGTGTGTTTTTTTATACCTTTCTTCAGGTAAAAATGCATGCTCAATTTTCACACGCTTATGCTATGAAAATTAACTTTGTGTCGCAACAAAGAGCAATGCATTTTTCGGTGCATCGGCTCTCGGTGCACCTTTTTTTGTGCAACAACAAGCAAATTAGCTTTAGCGCACAAAATTTTATTGCATTTTTATTCAAATTATGCTATAATAGCTGTTACCACACAATTTCATTTATATTACTATAATCGGTGTGTATTTTTATGCTTTGTGTAAAAATGCATGCTCTGTTTTGCATACCGTTATAGTAATGCAGAAATTGTGTGGTAACAGTTAGAGCTGTGCATTTTTCGGTGCATCGGCTCTCGATGCACCTTTTTTGTTTTTACATATAAATTAGTGCAAAACGCAAATTCGTTAGTCGCTAAACTATAACTAAAAGAAAGCCTGCCAACCGGCAGGCTTTCAATCTTTTATTACTGTGCATTTTTTAAATCATTCATTTTTTCATCCAATTCAGCAAGACTGTCTCCCATCGCCTGCCAGTCATTAGATGCCGATGCCGATTTAAACCTCTCATAGCTTTCTATTGCCTGTTTAACCTTTTCAGACACATCGCCGATTTCCTGATTTGTAATCTGAGCATTTTCCTCAATCAAGCTATCCGGCGGAGCTAAGGGAGCTGTTCCCTTTGCCTCTCCAAGCACCTTATAAATTGCATCATAAATGCTTGACTCCATTGCAATTGAGTCTTTATAAGCTACAACAACACGCTTCATTTCAGGAAGTGATGCATTGTTTTTAGACGTTATATAAACCGGCTCAACATAAAGCAGAGAATCTTTAAACGGAATAACCAAAAGATTACCTCTTATTACGCTCGAACCACCCTGACCCCACAATGTCATTTCTCTTGATATATCGGGGTCGTTATCAATTTTATTTTCTATCTGCATAGGACCGTAAACCGTTTCACCTTTAGGGAACCGGTATAAAACCAACTCACCATAATGAGCCTCGTTTGTTCGCATCGCCAAAAGTCCGACCATATTATATTTATCACCCAATACATACGGCAGAACTAAAACAAGCTCTTCATCCGCGCCCTCTTCTACCTGCATCACGTTAAAATACGGCTCCATTGTCACTTCTTCTGCTTCGTATTTTTCGGTAGATACACGCCATACATCAGCCTTGTCGTAAAACTGACCCGAATCGGCTATATGGTATCTCTGATACATCTGTGCCTGTATTTTAAACATATCCTCAGGCACACGGATATGACTTTTTACGGCATCATCAATCGGCTCGTCTGTAAAAAGCATAGGATATATCTGCTTATACGCTGCACAAACAGGGTCATTTTCATCAATTACATAAAATTTCATATCACCTGTATATGCATCAATTATGACTTTAACCGAATTACGGATATAGTTAAATTTTCCGTAAGGCTGCGAATAAGGATAATATGCCGATGTGGTATAGGCGTCAATTATCCATTTAAGCTCTCCGTTATCGTCAACTATTATATAAGGGTCAGAGTCATATTTAAAAAACGGAGCTACAAGCTTTACTCTGTCCATAATATTTCGGTTGATTAAAATTCGGCTTTCGCTGTTAATATTACCCGACACCAGCATTTTATAATCCTTGTAATAAATCGAGAACATCAAACGTTTTAAAAAGTCCAGCTTAACACCGGTGTTACCGTCAAAGCTGTTTTCGTAATCAGTCGAGCCTTCTGAATAATCAAGCTCTTTGTTGTTTGGACCGACAATTACATAATCATTTGTAAGCTCGCCGTAATAGATTCTCGGCTGTGTTACCTCTGGCATTCCACCGGTTGATTGAGGGGGAATATCCTTAATGTAAAACTGTGGCTGTCCCTCGGCAGTTACACGGTTGATAGGGCTTGCAACCACACCGAAACCATGCGTATAACGAAATACCTGATTAGCATATGACCTTGCCGATTCTTCCATATTTTCTTTGTTAAGCTCACGAGCCGCTAAAAATACTGCATGAAGATTTCCGTCTATCGTATACGGAGCAATATCAATATCGTTAAAATTATAATAACGCTTTAAATACTGCAGCTGATTATAAGCAGTCAAAGTTGCCTGAAAATCTGTTATGCGAATATTGTCAATCTGATTATGATTTTCGGTAACATCTGCCTCGCTAAGATTATTGTTTATCGCATATTCATACTCTGTTACATCATTTAAAGCATATGCATCACGCGTAGCCTGCATATTATTTGCAATGTATTTGCTCTGAATATTTCTCTCATTAGGATTTACAATAATAGTATCTACAACAAGCGATGCCGCACCCACTAATATATACACCGCAGGAATAACCGCTATCGCAATTAATGTCGCTAAATACTTTTTGCGATATAAAAATATTATGCCAAGCAAAATAATTACCGCCAAAAGCACAGGCATAAATCTGTAAAAATTCATCCAAATGTTTGCATCTATAAATCCTGCACCGAAAATATCATTTTGCGCACCGAAATATGAGTACATAACATTTTCTGCAGTAAACTTATAGGTTAATGCAGAGAGTGCAAAATACACCAAAAGATTTATCGCTATATGCACAACTGCACCGCGATGATTTAAAACAATATCTTTAAGATTTTTCGAACCATGCTTTAAAAACAGTACAACATATATAATTGCAATAGCAACAATCTGCAGCATTAAAGTGCCCTTTAGCGCAGATACAACCGTTATTAAAAACGGTCTGGTAAATATATAATAACCTATATCCTGATTAAAAAGCGGGTCTGCTATTCCAAATTCTCCGCCGTTTAATGCCATAAGCAGCTTCATATAAAGGTCGTTTCCCAAAACTCCGCTGCCCATAAACGCCAGCACAACCGACAAAAGAACATATGGCCATTTTTTATTAAGCCATTCAAAATTAAAAATACGGCTGATTGCCAGTTTTTTGACCAGTAAAACGTTTATTAAAAACAGTATAAAAAGTATAACAAAGCCTACGCCCTGCGTTACCGCTTTGCTGACCAGATTTGTTATAAAAATATCAGTAAAGTTAGGACCTACCTCTTTAATCTGCCAGTATTCCATCAAAAAATGATAGCTTTCTTTTAAAAGAGCAACAAGCACCAACAATATAAAAAAGGTAATCAAAATAACTTTTGACCATTTTGTATTTTTAGGCTTTGCATATTCCGATGCAAAATCACTTGTCTCTTTTTTATTAATACGGCTAAAAAAATCTTTCATAAAGCAAACCTCCGTTTAGTAGCTTTATTCGTTTTCAGGGAACAACGCCTCCGCAAAATCATGCGGATTAAAGCTTTGCAGGTCGTCAATTCCTTCACCTACACCAATAAGCTTAACACCAATATTCTGTTCACGCGAAAGAGCGATAACAACACCACCCTTTGCTGTTCCGTCAAGCTTTGTTAAAATAGCACCGGTAATGTCTGCAACCGCTGCAAACTCGCGTGCCTGAATAAGTGCATTCTGTCCGGTTGAGCCATCTAACACCAGCAATACCTCATTGTCGGAATGTCCGGTTTCTCTTTCGATAACGCGTGCGGTTTTTTTAAGCTCGTCCATAAGATTTTTCTTGTTATGAAGTCTGCCGGCTGTATCACATATTACAATATCGGCATTTCGTGCTTTTGCTGCAGCAATTGCATCAAATACTACTGCAGGCGGGTCAGAACCCTCCTGATGGCGAACTATATCAACCCCTGCTCTTTCTGCCCAGATTGCAAGCTGGTCAATCGCAGCAGCACGGAAGGTATCAGCAGCCGCCAAAACGACTTTTTTACCCTCACGGCTGTATTTTGCCGCCATTTTACCGATAGATGTGGTTTTACCGACACCGTTTACACCAATTACCATAATAACAGTCGGTTTTTTAGATGTATCAATTTTGCTGTCCTGATTTATAAGTATTTCCGTTATAATTTCTTTTAATACGCTCTTTAACTGCTGAGCTTCAGAAATCGACTGTTCTTTTGCTCTTTTTCTTAATTCTTCAATTATATAAAGCGAGGTATCAACACCGATGTCAGCCATTATCAAAGCCTCTTCAAGCTCTTCAAAAAGCTCTTCGTCTACGTTGCGGAAAGATGAAAGAACATTGTCAATAGTACCCGAAATAGCTGTACGGGTTTTGTTAAGACCTGCTTTTAAGCGTGCAAAAAAACCTTTACCCTCTTCTTCGGGCGCACTTTTTATTTCTTCTTCGGCACTTTCTTCCAATACTTCTTCCGTATCTTCTTCATAAACAACAGTTTCTTCTATCTGTTCTTCCAAAAGCTCTTCGCTCTCAGATTCTGACCATTCGTTTTCTTCTGTTTTTTCTTCGCTTATTTCCTCTACGCTTTCTTCAACATCCGACATTTCACTTTCTGTTTCATCTTCAAGTCCAACAGCTTCAGCTATTTCTTCTGTCGGCTCATCTTTAACTTCCTCAGTTTCTTCCTCATGTCCGACTGCCTTTTGTTCGTTTAAAACCTCTTCATCATCTTTCTTTTTCCATTTACCGAAAAACCCCTTTAACAAGACAGCAACCTCCTATAAAATGAATTTAAACACATCTTCATTTTCGTGTTTTTTATCTCTGCGCATAAGATTACCAACGGCATCTTTTACGTTTTTCCCCTCGAATAAAACACCGTATGCTTCTTCAACAATAGGCATTTCAACATTCATTTTCTGAGCCAGCTTATATGCTGCTTTAGTTGTATAAACACCCTCAACAACCATATTAACCTGTTTCATCGCCTCGTCAGGAGATACTCCCTGACCGATTAAAATACCGGCACGACGGTTTCTTGAATGCATACTTGTACAGGTTACAATCAAATCGCCCATACCCGAAAGACCGCTAAAGGTCGCCAATTGCGCACCACAGGCAACACCCAAACGGGCAATTTCTGCCATACCTCGTGTCATTAGAGCCGCTTTTGTGTTATCTCCAAGTCCTAATCCGTCAAGAATACCTGCGCAAAGAGCAATAACATTTTTAAGTGCTCCGCCCAGTTCAACACCTGCCATATCAAGACTTGTATATATTCGAAATTTTTCGCACATCATTGCATCCTGTATAAATTCTGCAATTTCTAAAGTGCGTGCTGCAACAACATTGGTTGTAGGTATGCCGCGCGCAACCTCTTCTGCGTGAGACGGACCTGACATTACAGCAACCTCTGCCTGAGGAATTTCTTCTTTTATTGTAACGGATAAGCGTTTTAGGCTGTCCATATCTAATCCCTTTGATAAATTAACAATAATCTTTCCCTCAGGAACAAACGGAGCGAGTGCCGCTGCTGTCTGTCTTACCGCTTTTGACGGAGTTACAAAAACTATAAACTCGCAGTCTTTAACAGCCTCTTCCAAGCTGTTTGTAAAATAGATAGCATCATCTAACATAATTCCGGGCAAAAATGCCTTGTTTTCTTTATCCTGCGCTAATCTTTCAGATTCTTCTTTTAAATAAGACCAAAGATTAACGTTGTATCCGCAACGAACAAGCAGGGTGCTTATTGCTGTACCCCAGCCGCCTGAACCGATTACTGCAACTGTTTTTTTCATTACTAAGCCCTCCTGTATGATGTCTTTAATTTTATTTTTTACTTCCTACCTTTGATTCTGTACCCTTTATAAGTCTTACAAAATTTGCACGATGGCGATAAACTGCAAGACCTCCTATAACAATCGACAAAGCAATGTAATAAGGAACATATTCTTCTTTATTGTTAAAGTTAAATGCAATTACAAGCACAGGATATAATATTGAGCCTGTAATCGAGCCAAGCGATACATAACGGGTAATAATCATTAACGAAAGACCTACCACAAATATAATAAGTCCTATTTTCCAGTCGAGCATAAAGATACACGAAATAGATGTAACAATACCCTTTCCGCCCTTGAATCCGAAATACACCGGAAAATTATGACCGAGCACAGTACCCAGACCTGCTAAATACTGAGCGTAAAGTATAAAATACTGTTCATCTTTAAGAATTCTTAGCGCAATAAACTTCACAATCAAAATTGATATAACAGTTTTTAATGCATCACCTATAAGCACGATAACGGCTGCTTTAGTACCCAATGTTCTTAATGTGTTTGTAGCACCTGCGTTACCGCTGCCTGTTTTTCTTATATCTATGCCAAAAAACTTGCCCACAATAACCGATGTATTAATACTTCCTATTAAATATCCGATAAGCAAGCTGACTGCTAAAATTAAATATGCCATACTTTTTCCTCCTTTTACTCTTTTCCCGTATCGCCGCGTTCACGAATAATAAATTTTACTGGTGTTCCCTCTAAACCAAAAACGCCTCGAATTTGATTTTCTAAATAACGCAGATACGAAAAATGCATAAGGTCTTTATTGTTTACAAATACAACAAACGTCGGCGGACAGGTAGTCGGCTGTGTCATATAGTAAATTTTAAGTCTCTTACCCTTATCCGACGGAGGCTGTACCTTGCTTGTAGCCTCGTTTAACACGTCGTTTAACATACCGGTTTTAATACGCATAGAGTTTTGCTCATGCACATATTTTACAAGCTCAAACAAGCGCTCTACTCTCTGACCGGTAAGTGCCGAAATAAAGTGAACCGGTGCATACATCATAAACGGCAGACCCTCAAGCACACTGTCTCTGAAATGCTTCATTGTGTTGGTATCTTTTTCAACCAAATCCCATTTATTAACTGCAATAATCGATGCTTTGCCCTGGTCGTGAGCATAACCTGCAATTTTAGAATCCTGCTCGGTTACACCTTGAGTTGCATCAATTACAATAATACAAACATCTGCACGGTCAACAGCAGCAAGCGAACGGATAACGCTGTATCGTTCAATCATATCATCAATTTTACCGCGTTTTCTCATTCCTGCGGTGTCTACCAGGGTATATGCTACACCGTCTTTTTCAAAACGTGTATCTATTGCATCGCGTGTTGTACCTGCAATATCACTTACTATAACGCGTTCTTCGCCTAAAATTTTATTTATAAGTGATGATTTTCCTGCATTCGGTCTGCCTACAACAGCAACACGCAGGGTGTCTTCATCTTCATCTGTGTCTGATTCTTCGGGCAACGATTTTACAACCTCGTCAAGCAAATCTCCCACACCAAGACCATGAATCGACGAAATAGGCATAGGGTCGCCCAGACCAAGATTATAAAACTCGTAAAGTTCCATTGGCGGCTGACCTATATTATCTACCTTATTTGCCGCAACAACAACAGGTTTGCCTGCTTTTCTGAGCATATTTGCGACATCAGAATCGGCTGCAACCATTCCGTCTAAAACATTTACCATAAATATTATAACATCAGCATGGTCTATTGCCAGTTCTGCCTGAAGTCTCATTCCCTTTAAAATAACATCGTCGTTTTTAGGCTCGATACCACCTGTATCGATAAGACGGAATTTACGTCCGCACCACTCTGCCTCGTGATATATACGGTCACGGGTAACACCCGGTGTATCGTCAACAATCGAAATTCTTTCACCGACAATTTTGTTAAACAGAGTCGATTTGCCGACATTAGGTCTGCCAACGATAGCTACAACTGCGTTTGTCATATGTTCTCCTCATTTCTTGCATTTAAAACTGCCTTTAAAAAGGCAAGTCCGTCATTTTCGACCGGAACAGCCTTAACATTAAGGCTCTTTTCCAAATCAGAAAGTGTTATGTCATCTAAAAATAAATCTTCATCAGCCTTAAGCATCGAACGTGTAAATAACAATCGTTCCATTTTTATTTCTTTTAACTGATTTATTAAATCCTTACCGCAAATAAGTCCCGAAACCGATACCTTTCCACCAAAAAACTCATTCTTTATCGGAATAACAGTAACGTCAACAGAATATTTTTCAGCTATTTTTTTAACCATTTCTTTCATAAACGGATAAACAAGCTCACCTGTTGCAACAACAGTTTTTAAGGATTCTCCTTGCTTAATATCACATTTTAAAGCATCTGAAAGTTCTTCTTTAAAGCTTGCAAGCATCCCCACTCCGTTTTCAATCTGCGGAAAGTCCTCATATGCCGCTGCCTCCGGGATTGGCTCACCTGCTATAAGATAAAACTCATCACTTGCATAAACAAGCCTTGTTCCAAACTTTTCTTTAAATTTTTCCTGCCAGCTTTCTATCTGGCAAATAACCTTTTTACAGTCCTCAGACTCAAACGGCTTTAGCGGATAAAGTCCCTCTCTGTGCGCGGTAATTCCCACAGGAACAACCGATACACTTACAAGCTCTGGCACAAATTCCGCCATATCGGCAAAGCTTTTATCAAGCTCTGCGCCGTCATTAATATCTTTGCAAAGAACTATTTGCATATTCATATTAATGTTGTTTTCTTTAAGCATTCTACTATATTGTAACACATTACGTGCATTTTTATTATGAAGCATTTTCTCACGCAAGTCAAGATTTGTTGTATGAACTGATATGTTAACAGGCGATATACGGTATCTTATAAGTCTTTTTATGTCTTCTTCTTTCATATTGGTAAACGTGACGTAATTACCATACAAAAAAGATAAGCGCGAATCGTCATCTTTAAAATATAAAGACTTTCTCATACCTTTGGGGAGCTGGTCAATAAAGCAGAAAACACAGCGGTTTGCACAGCTTTTGGGACTGTCAAAAAGCATATTTTTAAAGTTTATTCCCAAATCCTCAATATAGTCATTTTCTATTTCGAATTCAATTATTTCACCGTTTGTTTTTTGGACAGTAAGTACAATTTCAGTATCAGACGATAAAAACTTATAGTCTAAATAGTCTTTTATAACAGTTCCGTTAATCCGGCATATAATATCGCCCTGTTCAATTCCTATTTCTTCTGCGATACTGCCACAATCTACACTATCAACCAACGCACAGTATTTCATGAATTCACCGCCTTTGACAAAAAACTAACATATACAAAAATAGAGAAGACACAAACTGCCTTCTCTACTCGAATCAAAGCAAACTAAATTATGCCTGCGCTTTAACAACTTCTTTACCGTTGTAGTAACCGCATGCTTTGCACACTCTATGAGGCATTTTGTATTCGCCGCACTGAGGACAGCTAACCATACCCGGTATCGCCAGCTTCCAATTTGCCCTTCTTTTATCGCGTCTTGCTTTTGAAGTTTTTCTCTTAGGTACTGCCATCTTGCTACACCCCCTAATCGTCTATCAACAAATTTTTAAGTCCTGCCATTCTGGGGTCTATCTCGTCTTGCCCGCAGGAGCAGTCTGTGAGATTGCGATCCGCCCCACAAACGGGACAGAGACCCTTGCAGTCATCGCTGCAGAGATATTTTAATGACAGGTTTACTAAAATATTACTTTCGATAATGTCGTCTAAATCAACCTCGTGACCTTCAAAAATCAGCACGGCATCTTTATCAGAAATATCGTCAGTGCTATTCACCAGCATTTCAGTAAAGTCAATGTCAAAGGTTTTGTCAAGCTCTTTTGTACACCGCGCACACAAAACTTTAAACGAACCCTTTACATTAGCTTTAAATTCCAGAACATTACCTATATTTGTAATTATTCCGTCAAAACAGACATCATCACCGAAAAACGGACCTGCACCGGATAAAGAATTCTGGCTAAATTCCACTTTTCCGCTGACTGAAAGGCTCTCGCCCTCTGTCTTTAAAACCGATGAAACATCATACATCATGGTATCATCTCCCAAACAATGCACTAATTATTATATCCTTTTTATATTCGCTTGTCAAGCATTTTTTAACCGTCAAAGCGAATTTTTATTTATTTAAAGTCCCATTTCTTCTAAAGACTTTAAAATTCCTTTTACTATGCCCTCTGCCAGCTTTTCACGATACTCGTCATCCATCATATTTTCACGTTCTTTATCGTTTGTTATAAAGCCAAGCTCAACCAATGTTGCAGGCATTTCAGACGAATTAATTACCGCCAAACCCTTGCCGTCTTTAACACCTCTGTCATTTGCACCGGTTTCTTCAATCATTCCTTCTAAAACATTTTCCGACAGTTTTTTACTTGTCATACCTGCATAATCTGCGCCGCCGGTTAAATATCCCCACGCCTCAATACCGTGCGCCTCCGGTGCAGGAGCAGAGTTTGTATGTATGCTCACGAACAGGCTTGTACCCTTTTCATTTGCTATTTTACCTACTTTTTCAAAATCAACATATTTATCCGTTGTACGAATCATATGTACTTTAACATCATTTTTTTCAAGCTTTTCTTTAACTAAAAGCGCCACAGCAAGATTAATATCTTTTTCTTTTGATGTTATTTCTCCCTCTTCGTTGGTATAAATCGTACCGGGATCATTTCCGCCATGACCTGCATCAATAGTTACATATCGGTTAATTGGCGGCGGTGTCGGCTCAGGAGTCGGACTTGCCGACGGGTCTGTTGTCTCCTGCGGTTTATCCGACGGTTTAGATGTTGGCTCATCAGACGGCACATCTGTTTCGGCAGGCTCAGGTGATTCAGTTGGATTTATATGCGAATCAGCATTTGGGTCAACCGGAACTAATCCCGGTTTTGCCGTTGCCTGCGGTTTTGTAAGCGCAATTGTTATAATTATATCCGAGCCATCCACTTCCACATCGTACTCTGACATTTCTACCATATCAATTACGATTCTTGTATAATCGACCTGCTGACCTATGCGTATTTTTTCTATGTTATATTCATCAATTTTAATGCTGTCGATACCTGCTTTATTTTGCGAATTTTTAATATCGGCTACAATTCTGTCAGGCTCGCTCATTTCAAACACAGAATATTCTGCATCGCTTTTGTCTGTTTTAATAGTTATTGTCGCTCTTTTTTTAGCTGTGCTTATTCTGCTTTTTATCTCTTTAATTTTAACCTTTTCTTCTGTCTCTTCTTTTATATTATCGCCCATAGTATCTTTAACTTCTTCTGTATCAATTAAAACAGTATCCGTTTCAGAATCAAAACCAACCAAAAGACCTATTTCTTCCGCCACAAATCTGACAGGAATCATTGTCTTTTCGTTTATTATTTTCGGTTCAATAGGCATAGTTACCGTTTTGCCGTTTATTTTGGCTATTGTCGAGTTTATTCTTAAGAAAATTTCTGTTTTGTCATACGAAACCGTGACCGTTGCGTTTTTTCCATCCCAGTCTACCTTTGCGCCCAAATGCTCAAACACCTCTCGCGCAGGAACAACCGAATAGTCTTTAAACACAATCGGCGGCATAGATGTCTTTAAAGTTTTTCCGTTCACCTTAAGGCTGAATTCATTGCCCTCATACGTATGCCACGCACCATCGTAATAATATTCGCGGGCGGCAGCATTGCAGGTAAAAGCCATGCTAAATAAAAGCAATAAAATCAACAAAGGCAGACACCATTTTTTCGCCATAAAAATCTCCATTCCGCCGCCATACGTCGGCACAAAAAGTAATTAAAGTTCTCTTATCCGTATGGCAAGGAATGATAAGAGCTTTTTACGCCCATATGCGTTTCTGAGCGAACGCAAAGAAAATTTCGCACGGGCAATCAAATCCGCCGGAGGCAATAACGGGAAAGGAACTTTCACGTTAACTTTCCTTTCGTAATTTTATTTTGAAAGACTATTCATATAGCCTTCTAATATAAGTTCTGCCGAAACGGCATCAACTACATCTTTTCGTTTTTTTCCACGAACATCAAGCTCACTTAAATATCCGTGTGCCGCAACAGTTGTAAGCCGTTCGTCCCAAAAGCTTATGCTGACATCTGTATAAGTCTTCAGACGGTCAGCAAAGGCATAAGTTTCATCTGCCCTGAAACCTTCTGTACCATCCATATTTTTGGGCATTCCTATAACGATGTGACCTACATTTTTTTCTTTAATTATTTCGGCAAGCTGTAAAAACATTTTTTTACCGCCTGTATTTTGCACGGTAGTAAATCTCTGCGCCATCATTCCCAACGGATCAGACAGTGCCACACCTACACGGGCATCGCCGTAATCAATTCCCATATAACGCATTATGCTTCCTCCTCAATTAAACTGAGAGCAAGCTCTGCATTTTCACGCGCTTTCAAATCAAGATTTTTCATATTTTCAGCAAGATTTTCTTTTATTTGTTCTTCATTTAAAATCACTTTTTCTAAAGCTTTAACAAGGTCATCTTCAGTCAGAGCTTCGGCAGGAACATAGTCCTCCATACCCAGATAGTTCATAAATCCGCTTACCTTAGGATCATAAGCTATTGCAACTGTAGGAACATTCATATTAGCCGCATAAATAAGCGAATGCAGTCGCATTGCTAAAATAGTTTTGCAGCTGCCGGTTACGGCAACGATTTCTTTAGCGGTAAGCTTTTGTGTTATTATGTGACCTTTTGTGTTCATTTTTGCCGCAAGCTCATTTGATGTCTGTATATCCTCAGGGAATTTAAGGGGCAAAAACAGCGGCGCAAGATTATATTTTTTACATACTTCGTCAAGCGCACCGGCAACGCAATCCATAAAATCTGCACGGCAGTTTTTCCAACCTCTCACCGAAATACCAATTAATTTTTCTTGTTTATCTGCACCGCAAGCCTTTAAAATTTCATCAGCACGGATACTTTCTGCCGGAACTATGGTAAGAGCCGGGTCTGCTGTTACTTTTATATTTTCGATATTAATACCAAGCGATTTAAGTTCGTTAAACGAATCTGCTTCACGCAGGGTTATAAAATCAGCTTTAGATAATACTGCTTTGGCATTCTCGCGATTTTTAGGCTTATTAATAGGACCTATTCCGTTTGCATAAACCATAACTTTAGTTCCGCTTTTTATTGCAGATTTTATAACAGTAAGATAATACCACAAAGACTTGCTTGAAGTTACATCCTGAAGCAGGCTTCCGCCGCCGCTGATTAAAAGTTTGCTGTTTTTAATTGCCTTTTTAACTTTCAAAAAATTATATCTGTTAATCGAATATACACCATATTCTGCGGCAGTTTGTTTAGGTGATTTTGATAATACGCAAAGCCTTATATCACGATTAAGTTCACGCAGGTTATTAATCATAGCATATAAAAGAGCCTCGTCGCCCGAGTTGTCAAAGCCGTAATAACCCGAAACAACCGCATCAAACTGCTTTTTATCGGTTGCCGCTATATACATACGAACAGCATCGTCTGCCATGCGCATTACAGAATAATCTTTTTTTATAAGCTCTCTTCCGTAATTACCCAAGCGATTATTTTCTTCATCAGAATTTTCAAAAAGTGTTGTTAAATCTCTTAATAACAGTTCAGGCGAGCATTGCTCTAAGCCACGGCAGCAGAAGTTTGTGTCAATTCCTACCGGCAGCTTATCTTCATCAAAAATTCCTATATACCCTTCGTTTCCGGCAACAATAGTCGGTTTAGCACAAGCCATTGCCTCTAAAGCCGAGCGCGAAACACCAATAAATATATCTCCTAAATTTGCGAATTTATAAATATCAGAACGACCGCCCGTAAGTACTATATATCTTCTTCCTGCCTTTTCGTTTTCTGCATCAGCTTTGGCTTTTAATTCATTAAAAACATTGCCGCCGCCTACAATTACTATTTCTAAGTCTGGTTGTTTTTCAAGCAGCTTCGGCGCAATCTCTACCAGATGAAATGCCGCCAAAGCTCTGTCAGCATCCATACGGCTTATATATACAATTTTTTTCGAATCAGGCTTCAACCCGAACTCATTTACTATTTCAGACGTATCCGCCTCGGGTGAAAATTTATTTACATCTATACCGTTTATGGTAACAAAAATATCTGTAGGATTTATTTTGTAGTTGTCCATAAGATAGGTCTTAATATCCTCACTTACTGCAACGACCTTTTTACCCCAGTTTGAAATATATTTAAGCCCGTGTGATGTTTTAAACACCCAATGTGCCGTAGTTACAAAAGTAAACGGCATAAACGTGCTTAAAATTCCGCATAAAAACGCAGGGATTCTGCCATGCGCATGAACAATATCTATCTTTTCGTCACGTATGATACTTTTTAAAAGCGAAAGCGAACGCATAACCTTTCCCGGACTTTTAGTATGCATCGGCACTTCATAGTGTCTGATTCCTGCTTCAGTAAGCGACGGAACATATACACCGCCGTTTGATGCAACAACAACATCAAATCCCTGACGCTTAAGCTCTAACGAAAGCTCTAAAACGTGAGTTTCTGCGCCGCCTATATCTAAGCGCATTAACGTCATCAGAACCTTTTTATTTCTGATATTATCCACCGCAATACCTCTTTTCATCAAATTCTACAGATACAATACTATAACTATAATAACACAAAATCCGCCCTCTTTCAACGAAACAAGGCGGATTGTAACAAAAACGACATATTTATTTATCGAGCGTTTCGTGTGATATTGACACAATTTCTTTTGCCATACAGTCGGCATCTATCACACTTTGCTCACCTTTTTTAAGGTATGCAAGATACTCTATATTTCCCTCCGGTCCTTTAACGGGCGAAAATTCAAGTCCTAAAATACCGAATCCGATTTCTTCAGCTATGGTACAAACTTTACAGACTACTTCTTCATGAACCTGAGGATCACGAACCACACCTTTTTTGCCTACCTTTTCTTTACCTGCCTCAAACTGAGGTTTTATTAAAGCCACAACCTCTCCACCATTTTTTAAAAGATTATGTACTACAGGCAGAACCAGACCAAGCGATATAAATGCTACATCAATGGATGCAAAATCAAGTGGTTCGCTGACCTGTTCATTTGTTACATGACGTATGTTTGTGCGCTCCATATTTATTACTCGTTCATCTGTTCTAAGACTCCACGCAAGCTGACCGTAGCCAACATCAACAGCATAAACCTTTTTAGCACCGTTTTGCAGCATACAGTCGGTAAAGCCGCCGGTTGATGCCCCTACATCCATGCATACCGTGCCATCAAGCTTTATAGGAAAAGACTGCATTGCTTTTTCAAGCTTTAAGCCGCCGCGACTGACATAACGCAAGGTATTTCCGCGCACCTCAATCTTTTGGTCAGGCGAAACAGTCATACCGGCTTTATCGCACTTTTGCTCATCAACAAACACAATACCCGACATTATAATAGCTTTTGCCTTTTCTCTGCTAGGTGCAAGACCGTTTTCTGTCAGATATACATCAAGACGTATTTTTTCTGCCAACTATGCTCTCTCCTTTTTTGTCTTTTTACTCTCTTTAACCGCAAAATCACAGGCAGGTGCTAAAGGACATTCTGCGCATTTAGGTCTGCGCGCGATACATAAGTTCCGTCCGTGCTCTACTATCTGATGGCAAAACAAGGCAGAATAATCTGGCGGAATTATTTTAACCAGATCTTTTTCGATTTTTGCAGGTTCGGTGTTTTTAGTAAGACCTAAAAGTCCGGCTATTCTTTTGCAATGCGTATCTACTACTATTGCCGGTTTTCCGAACACATCACCAATAACCAAATTTGCAATTTTGCGCCCTACACCGGGTAGCTTTAACAAATCGTCTATGTTGTCAGGCACAACACCACCGAAATCCGAGAGCAATACCTGACCGCATTTTTTAAGATTTTTGGCTTTGTTATGATAAAATCCGGTTGAATGTATAAGCTTTTCAAGCTCTGAAGTATCTGCACCTGCAAAAGCCTCTGCATCAGGAAACCTAGCAAAAAGCGCAGGTGTTACCATATTCACTCTTGCATCGGTACATTGTGCGGCAAGCTGAGCTGCCACAATCAGATGAAAAGGGTCTTTATACTCTAAAGTACACGGAGCATCGCCGTAAAGCTCGCAAAGCTTTTCACGCAAAAATTCGACCTTTTCTTTTTTAGTCATTGCCTATCACCTTAGTCTAAAATATTCTTCCATTCATAAGTTATATCTTTGCCATTTACGGTAACCAAAAGATATTTAACATAAGAAATATTGTTTGCAGGCGGTTTTAAGCCTATGCTCGGAAAAACTCCTGCTGTATTTACATAACGCACTCCGTTTTCTAAGTAACTTTCGTTTTTAAATCCGCCGCCGAAAACATAGACGTTTTTGCCGTTTTGAGCCGCTGTTTCTACAATATTGGCAAAATTTTTCTTTTCGACCGCATTTGTAGATATATTGTTTTTATGAACAAAAATAAACAGATTATCACCCTTAGCGGTGTTTACATCATACTTAAACTTTGACCACTGGTCAAAGCCGCCGCTTGCGATAGTTCCTGCGGTATTCTTAAGTGTAATAAACGTACTGTTTTCGTGCGTAAAGGTCTGATACATACGCGCGGTAAAGTAGTTTCCGCCAAGCATTTTTACAGTACTTTCATCAAAATCGCTGCCTACAAATCCGTGAAGAGTTCCGGCTTCCTGCATGGTTGATACAGCTGTATTCATTATAAACATATCAAACAGCTTTTCAGGAGTTCTTGTATTACCAAACACAGTAAATCTGAAACCGTTATCTAAAAGATCTGCACTTTTGTTTTGCGGATCGGCAATTTTTGCACCCTCTGGTACGCTGATTTCTTCTGCTCCGTCAATCATCAAAGCCATATTTGCACTTACCGCACTAAAGTTTGCACTTATTTTTGTTGCTCCTTTAGTTTCGGCAGTAATTTTATTGTCTGCAAATTTTGCAATCGGCTCATCAATTACAAAATCGGTATCTTTAGGATAAATCTTCGCCTTTTTACCTTCAGAATCCCATCCGTCAAGCCATAAAAGCTCACTTTTTCCTGATTCTAATTCTAATTTATCTGTCGAAAATTTCATTCTGTGCACAATGTCTAAAACTAAAAGCGTAATTTCTGCGGTTTTCCCCTCATATTCTGCACGGATTACAGCTTTGCCTGCACCTGTCGGATGAAAAATATCACCCTCCATATATCCCTGACCGTCTACAACGCTCCAGTTAATTTTCGACGTATCAATTTCAAGCTTGTGGTCGAACTCGTCAAAAGCCTCAATCCATACCCAACGTGATGTATTTTTAAATACATTTTCATCATCAGACTTTAATTCTATTCTGTCAAGCTCTGACACCTTGGCATCCGATGTTATACCGATGCTGTTTGTAACCTGTCGCAAACCACCGTCAGACGGAGTGTTCGCCACCTTTTGTTCGCCATCTTCTTTTACAACCAAAGCCGTCGAGCCTCCGCCGTCTAAGTTAAGAGCATTATAACAGCCAAGCTCTGCCATTAAATAGCCCAGCTGTGTCTGTGTCATACCTTTAGCTTCACTTCTTCTGCCGTCAACTGCAACAAGAGTAATAATTTTACCGGTTTCGTCAATACCAACCGCACTTCTGGGCTGATATCCGCTGATATTATGCGAAAAGCTTGACGGAACCTTGCCGTTTGCAACTATTACACCGCCGCCGCCGACTGCGTTTTCTATTTTGTTAAAGTCGGGAGTTGTTGTAATTTCTATTTTTACCTCGTCACCAACCTGAAGATTATCATCTATAAAGGTGTTTTTTGTAAGGTCAGATGTTAAAATATATCCGCCTTTCGGAATTTCTGCAGGTTCACTGTCCCATCTTTTGTCAATAACCTTACCCTTATCATCAACGACAATTTCCTGAATAGCGCCGCTTGTACCAAGCGATACGTTGTTCCACGCATCTGTATACATAACAAGACCGTTCATATCGTCATATTTATTAAGGGCACTAACCTTTTCGCTCACCCCGTTAGGAGCAGTTACGGTTATGTCAAATGTAAAGCTGTTTAAATGAAGTGTACCTTCTTCTTTAAGCTGATATAAAACATTCATATCCTCAGCCGTTGCAGATGTAGAGTTAAGCACACCGTCAATAACCTCCATACCGACGGGAGAGCCTCTGCCTGCCTGCCCGCGTTTAGCTGCAAAAAAGTCTGCATTTATTGCCGCAACCGTATCGTTAGCCTTTGCGGACTCTAAGGTATTATCCAAAAAAGATACACCCTGTGCATCACGCAAAACGCTAAACTTTAAATACGGCTCGGTTAAGTCAGCACGAACAATATGTATGTCCTGCCAACCTGTATCATCAAGCCTTATTCTGTGCTGATACGACACACCGCGAACTATGCTTTTTTCTTCTACAATTTCTTCTAAATATACTTCACTTGCAAATGCACACGGTACAAAGGATGTCATAAATACCGTCAACGATAAAAGCGCAATCGTTTTTTTAAATAAATTCATTGGGTTCTCCTTTTACTATTTTACAATACCTTTTAAATATTCCATAAATTCTGCGCCCAAATCATCACGGCGCAATGCATACTCGACAGTAGCCTCTAAAAATCCCATTTTGTTGCCTACATCATATCTTCTGCCGATAAAGTCGTAAGCATACATTTCCTGCTCTTTTGCCAGAGTTTTTAATGCATCGGTCAGCTGAATTTCGCCGCCTGCACCGGGTTTTGTGTTTTCAAGATGTGTGAAGATTTCGGGTGTGATTATATAACGCCCCAAAACCGCCACATTTGTCGGTGCTTCTTCGCGCTTCGGCTTTTCAACCATATCGTTTACCTTCCACATACGGTCGGCAACCTGTTCGCCCGAAACAATGCCGTATTTGCTTACTTCGCTTTCAGGAACAGACTGAACACCCAAAATACTTGCGTTATATTTTTCATACATTTCAATCATCTGCTTAAGGCACGGTTTTTCAGCGTTATATACAACGTCATCACCTAACAAAACAGCAAACGGGTCGTTGCCGACAAACGATTTTGCACAATAAATTGCATGACCCAAACCCTTAGGCTCTGCCTGACGCACATACTGCACATTTACCATTGAGCGAATATCCTTAAGCTGCTTTAAAACTTCTGTTTTACCGCTTTTTTCAAGCTCTGTTTCAAGCTCATAAGACTTGTCAAAATGGTCTTCAATTGCCTTTTTGGTTCTGCTTGTAATGATTAATAAGTCGGTAATGCCCGAAGCTGCTGCTTCTTCAATAATATACTGAATTGTCGGAATATCAACTATCGGTATCATTTCCTTAGGCACAGCCTTTGTTGCCGGTAAAAATCTTGTTCCTAATCCTGCTGCAGGAATAACTGCTTTTGTTATTTTAGCCATAACGTCCTCCAATAATTAATTATTTTTTATGTGAATATTATTTATCCCTTATTTGTTTTTTGTACTATCCAAACCCCAACCGGATATATCAGAGCGCACCAACGCTGTAAATGCCCTGTCTTTTAAACCTCGGTTTTCGGTATCTAATCGGTTTAAAACCTCTTTAACATAGGTTCTTTTTGTGTTTTTATCTGCCGGACAAGTATTTTCCACAACCGGAAGCTTAGCATCACGAGCATATTTTTTTATTTCTTTTTCTTTAACATAAACCATAGGTCGTAAGACAGTTAAATCCGCACGGCTTAAATATGTAACCGGCGAAAAACAACCTATCTGCCCTTCGAAGAATAAGCTTAAATAAAACGTTTCAATAACGTCATCATAATGATGTCCCAAAACCACCTTATTACAGCCCAGCTCTTTTGCAGCATCGTTTAATGCACCTCTGCGCATATTGGCGCATAACGCGCAAGGATTTTTTTCGTTTCTGTAATCAAACACAATCTGTCTTATTTCGGTTTTTATTATTTTATACGGAACATCTAACTCTTTGCAAAACTCGGCAATCGGTGTAAAATCCATATCACCGCCGCCTAAGTCAAGCGTTATCGCACATAGCTCAAACGGATTCGGATAAAATCTCTGCAATCCCTTTAATGCCGCCAAAGTCACAAGCGAATCCTTGCCGCCCGATATTCCTACTGCAATACGGTCGCCGGGGGCAATCATCTTATAATCATCCACCGCACGCCTTGTGCGGCTTAATATATGTCTCATTTGTTATCTCCTTATATTAAAGCATTGCCGCAATGCCGACAATTACCGGCATAGTTATAATCGAAAGCAACGTTGTCACAGACACGCAGGTTGCCGACAGCTCTGTATCTGCACCAAACTTTTCTGAAAACATAGTTGTAGCCGCTGCAAACGGAGCCGATGCCGCTATAACCGATGCAACCAAAACTACACCGCGCACTCCGCACAGATAAAGCCCTAAAAGCATGGTAAGCGGTGCTATAAAAAGTCTTAATGCTATTGCAACATATGCTGATAAGCCTTTAATTTTAAGGCTTGCGCCCGCTAAATGGAACCCTACAATAACCATAGGAATAGGTGTGTTTAATGCCGCTAAAAACTTAATCGGCTCACCAATTGTTGACGGAAGGGTAATTGAAAATACAAACAATAAAAATCCGACAACCGTGCCCGTAACACCGGGATTTAATATAATTTTCTTAACAGAAATGTTTTTAAAGCTGCCGCTCATCAGCACAACACCATAGGTCCAAAGCACAATCTGAAATATTGCAACATAGGTTGCGCCGTAAAACACACCCTCTTCGCCGAGCATTGCACTTTGAAGAGGCAACGACATATATCCGCAATTTGAAAATACAGACCCAAATCTTAGTGTTTTTTCGCGGCGTTTGTCAATATCATGCACCAATAGATGCGTAATTAAAATATGTACAACAAATGACAAAATTGCCGCCACAGCAGTTATAATAAGACCGTTAAGCATCGTTCTGTCGAACTCGCGCTGATATGAGTTAATAATTACACACGGACTTACAATGTACAATACGAAAGTTGTCAGTTCCTTTGTAGATGCATTCGTAAGAATCTTGGTTTTACGGCTTATAACACCAACACCGATTAATATAAAAAGAATTAAAACATAATTCCCTACAGTTAAGATATTTTCAAGCATATTACGACTCCTGTATTTTAGTATTTATATTATAATTATTACATTCTCATTCACATACATAGTAAGTATATCACAAAGTTCTGATAAATTCAACCGACAAAACAAAAAAACAGCCATCATTAAGACAGCTGTTTTAATATGTTATATTTCTATACTCATTCCGTCGTATGACACTTTATAGCCATAATCTTTAACACGTTCTTCGAGCTTGTGGTGCAGCGGATTTCCGTTATGCGAAAAATGGTTAATAACATTTACGGTTTTATCGGTTATTGCGCCCATTTCTTCAAGCTTTTTAACTACTCTGTTAATGTTTTCAATGCCCATATGCGAACCCTCGTCTGAAATGGGTATATCAATATTTGTGCAGTCAAAGCTTGCCAAGTCAAACACAAGGTCGTTATCTTTTATATACTCAAAAACCTCGTCATAAAAATACCCTGTATCGTGTGCATACAAAATAGTTTTTCCGCCTTGCTTGATTATATAAAACAATGCTCCATCACCCGGATAATGTCTTGCGGGGAGTGGAGTAATTTCATAATCACCCATAGTTACGGTATCAAACGGATTAAGTGCTGCAAAATCAACGGTATAGTTTTGTATTCCGTCAATTTTTTCCATTTTTTCTGCTGCACCCTTGCTGCAATATATTTTAAGTCTTTCGGCTCTCATATCGTGAGCATAAGCACCGTGACGCATCCCCAGCTCTTCCTGATAAAAATGGTCCTGATGCGAATGTGTTACAATAAGATATTTGATTTTATCGCCATCAATATTATTGTTTAAAAAATGGCTGTATGTATCTGCAGGCAGGTCAACAAGCAAATCATCATTAATTATAGCCTGAGAACGCGTGCGAACGTTTTTTCCTCTTAATTTTCTTGCTTCCCGGCAAAATTCGCAGTTACAAAACACCGCAGGAAAGCCTTCTGCTGCTGCCGTTCCTAAATATGTAAGCTTCATATCAAGCACTCCTTAAATATATTTATTATATATATCTGTCAAGCTTGCCGTCTTCTTCTAAAACAGACATAATCATATAAAGTCTGGGGATGTGGAAAGGACCTTTAAAGATGTTACCCTTTAATGACGTCGATACTGTATTGTCATAATGCAAATATCCGTACCATTCTCCGCACTCGTTGTCTACAAAATACTTTTTGCAATAATCTTTCATTTTTTCATACATTTCTTTATATTTTTCTTCTTTAAACAGCATATATGCAACAGAAAGTGCAATAAGAGTTTCGCATTGCGGCCACCACAATTTCATATCCCACTCAAGCTGAACAGGAGGCTTGCCCAAAACATCAGTAAACGCAATAAGACCACCGTGTTTTTCGTCCCATCCCAAAGGCCAGGTTATGTCGATTATTTTTTTGCCTGCCAAAATTGCTTCCTGATTGTTTGTTATAATACCCTCAAGCATCAAGAACCAAGCCGCTTCCATAGAGTGACCCGGATTTACAATTCTGCCGTTCGGCGAATCAACAAATTTTCCGTCTGCACTAACAGCTTCTAAAAGTGCTTTTTCGGTTAAAAAGCCTCCGTTTAAAATTTTATCAAGACACTCAGCAGCAATAGCGGCATATTTTTCTTTTTTTGTTGCACTGCGCATTGTCTGTGCAGTTGAAAGCATAATCATAACGGGAGAAAGTGCTTTCATATTTACGTTTTCAGGATTTGTTTTAGGAGGATTTTTTCTTACTCCCGTAAAGCATTCATATGCTACATCAAAATATTTTTCAGCATCAGAAAGTACTTTTCCGTCACCTGTTGCTTTGTAATATTCAGCGCAGCCGATTGCCGCAAATGTTTCAGAAAAATAGTATCTTCTCTTTTGAATTTCTCTTCCGTCCTCGGTTACAGTAAAAAACATTCTGCCGTCTGTATCTACACACTTAGGCAAAAATTCATAAATATTTTTTGCAGCTTTAAGATACTCGGGGTCTTTTTCTATGGCATTATAAGCCTTCGAAAACGTCCAGAGCGCTCTGCCCTGAAACCACACACTCTTATCACGACCGTAAATGTTACCCTCGCGGTCTACGCAGGTAAAAATACCGCCGTTTTCATAGTCGATACTGCTAGCAAGCCAAAACTTTAAAATGTTTTTTAAATCGCTTTTGTAATTCATCCTTACTCCTCCACTTATGCAAATTCAACATAGCTTCTTAATGCTACCTGACTTATCATTTCTTTTATGTCGTTGTTTGTATCCCACAGCATTTCTGAATAAATCGCAACAGGATACATAACATTTTCTTCAAACATACCGTCTTCAACCAAAGCGGTAATATATAAATCTCCACCGGTTTCTTCGCACATTGTCTTAACCATATCATATGCTTTATCGGCATTTGCAAGCCAGTACGATTGCATATACCGCCAGATTCTGTTTTTGCGCTCTACGCGATTGTGCGTAACCTTTTTAGAGCATTTACCGATATAAAACGAGCCTGCCAGATGCTCAAATTCGCCCCAGTCAAGACAAACTATACCCTTTGTTACCGCACCGTATTTTTCGTTTTCGCGAAGATGTGTTGTTTTTATTACAAAATCCTTAGTTTCTTCATAGTTTTCAATATCTTTCGGGATGTACGCAAACGGAAAGCTTCCGCAATCCTCCCAGTAAAGTCTAACCCTTGGGTCTACGTTTTTAATGTAGTCGAGCTTTTCTTTAACCGAGGTTGCGTGAATGCCAAACTGCAGTTCCATTTCACCGAACTTGTCAAAGAATCTTGCAGCTGCCTCATTTACAAATTTTGTTACCGCATCAGCAACTAAAACATCACCGATTTTGTCGGTTGCAAGTTCAGTAAATGACTGAAAATATATTCCGTCAACATTTAAGTGACTGTACTGCTTTTCAAACTTTTCTAAAATTCCGTCGATACTGTCATATAAGGTATTCATATCGACAAGTGCGCAGTTTACATCCCACAGCCACGAAAATCCCCATATAACCTTTACATTACAGCTGTGTGCATATGCTATCATTTCATCGGCATTAACAGGCACAAAATCGTTCCATATAATTATGGTGTTAAGCTTTAACTTAAGCATATTGTCGATAAAGCCTTTATAGTTGTATATAACGTGACCCCAGGTCCATATACCTCTGTTTTTTACCGACGGACTCGATACGCATTCATATTCCGGCAACTTTTCCTGAGCAAAGATATCTAAAAAATATCCTCCGTGAAGATTGCGGTTTTCAAATTTTATAATGTACTTATTGTAAAAATCAGCACAACCGTAAAGCACACCTGCATCGTCATAGCCTTCGATTATTACTCTGTCTTCGGTTACGCTTATATAATACTCTTCTTCTTTTGTAAGAGTTTTCTTGGATTCTTTTGCTATGTACGGATTGTCTTTTTTAGTTCCTATATAAATACATCTGAAATTTTCAGTATCTTTAAAATCAGAATATTTTACGCAAACAGGATAGGTAATTGTCTGCTCTAAAATAACAGATGATATTTGCTCCAGTGCTTTTTTCTGAATGTCAGTTTTTAATTCGCCATAAACTATCGCAATCTTTTTCATACGCACACCTCATTAAAGTTATATGACAATTTTACCACAAGAAAAGCTTTAAGCGTTACAACTATATTGACTGTTTTTATAAACTTCTTTTACCTTTTTTATATTCAAAAGGCAAAACACCCACATGGCTTTTAAAGCATTTAGAAAAATATGTAGGTGTATCGAATCCGCACATTTCAGATATTTTTGAAACACTTTCTGCATTTTCTTCAAGCATAGTTCTTGCAACAGATATTCTGTATATATTAAGATATGCCGAAAAGCTCATACCAAAATTTTCTTTAAACTTTCTGCAAAAATAGCTGTGATTTAAAAAACACTCTTTGGCGACCTGTTTAGAGGTTATTTTTTCTTTATAATGCTTGCTGATGTATGCTAAAATATCACTGCAAAACTTGCTTTCTTTAGGATTTGCTCTTTTTTCATCAACCAACGAATTTTTAAGCAGATACGAAAACATTAAGGTTATGTATGCAGTTACCTCCATCGCAAAGGTTTTGTTCTCGCACTTAACCTCTGAAAATACCTTATCAAATAAATCTTTTAAATATGCGCCGTGCCCGGTATTTCCTCTTATTATATGAATTATGCTTGTGCATTCATTTTTTAATTCGTCAGAAATACGACTGCTCATTATTACCGAAATGTCAAAGCATATACACTGATGTGCATATGGCTTGTCCGAATTTACTATAACCTCGTGCACTTCCATAGGATTTATAAAAATCAAATCGCCGGCTTTTGCGCAATATTCTTTGCTTGCAATACGAACAGTACATGAGCCTGAATTTATATATAAAATTTCGAATTCACTATGATTATGAAGTTTTGTAGGCAAAAAGTGATTTTGTTCACTTATTGCAACAGGTACGGATTTATACCGTATTCTGAAACTGTCATCAAGCATATCGGCACCTCTTTTACATCAAACATAGTCAGGAAGAACAGTAGAAAGTTCTCCTAAATGATCGTCATAGCTCACACTTTTAACGTTAAAATTTCCATCATATTCCACTTCTGTAACAGATGCATTAGATACATATGGTATGTTTTGCATTGCTTTTAATCCACCTGTTTCGATAATGCTTTGCGCAGTTCTTATAAATGCCCCGTGCGTAACAACAACCACTGTTTTACCATCATTTTCTTCAGCGATTTTCGTTAAAGCATCTATTGCCCTTTCGCCGACTTGTTTTACTGATTCACCTCCAACACAAGCTGAACTTCCTATATCACTTATCCATACATCAAACTCAGCAGGATAAAGTTTCGGCAGGTCATTAAACGTAACACCTTCCCATTCGCCGCCATAAATTTCACGCAGATTTTCTTGCAGCATTACATCCGCTTTCACGATTTTTGAAATACACTCAGCGGTTTTTTGCGCTCTTTTTAAGTCGCTTGAATACACCTTGCTTATTTTATAATTTTCAGCTATATATTCTGCCGTAAGTTCTGCCTGTTTAATCCCCTGCTTATTCAAGGCAACATCAGTATGCCCCGTAAATATTCCAACGTGATTTGCTTCACTGTATCCATGACGAATTAAAAGTAAGGTCGTCATTAAAAATCCTCCCATGCTAATTACCAATCATAAATTTTTTAATATAAAAGCTTGAACTGAACAAAAGATTATGTTCAAAAACATCATAACCCATTTCTTCTGCCAACGTAGCCTTTCCTGAAAACAGATTTGTACCCAGTCCGAGTCTGTCACCCTCTATCTCGCACCCCATAGCCGCAAGAGTCGTCGGAAACATATCAAGGCTTGTAAAAGTTCGGTTTTTATAATTTTCGCTATTTGCGACCGAATTTATAAAACAGTTATATGCTCTTCTTCCGTAATCATCAGCCACATTTCTTTTCATATACTGATTATCCATACTCAAATGGTCACCGCTTATAACAATAGTTGTATTTTCGTAAAAGCTCTGCTTTTTAAGCCAGTCAATAAAACCGTCAAGCTGATGACTTGCGCACGCAATTACATTTTCATATTGTTCTTTAAATTTATCTTTACACAAATCACAAACATAGCCGTCAGGAAAATGAGTATCTACTGTAAGCAACGTTACCGCAAAAGGCTCATCACCCTTTGATATTTCGGTAATTTTATCCTTTGCATATTTAAAAATATATTCATCCTCCATCCCCCACCAGACATAATAATCATCTTTTACAAGATTATCTTTTCTGGCTGTTAAAAGGTCATAAACATTGTCGGTTTTGTGCTGTGAAAAATAAACATCCCTGTTGGCATACGTTGCCTCCGAACCCACAATTAAAGCCTGCTTGTATCCGTTCTGATGCAAAATATCAGAAAGAGTAACGGCTCCCGGCAGAAAACCGTCCTTGCCATATTCGTTGTTTTCAAGCACACCCGCCGAGCCTTTAAGCGGAACACCCGAGGTCTGCGCCACCATACCTGCAACAGTCCAGCCCGTGCCGCTCGGAGTTAAAAAGCCGCCTATTTTATCATTATCCGAAAAGTTGATATTTTCTTCCGCCAGCTTTGTAAGCTCGGGTATAATATTTTCAGAAAGCGCACCGCCCTCTGCTTTTGACATATACGTTGTTTCCATCGACTCTAAAAATATGTAAATCAGATTTCTTTTCTGATTCGGAAAGGTTATAATTTCATTGCTCGGCTCAACAAAAAAATCTTCATATATGGTTGTTTTAAGCATTATTTTTTGTATGTATCCAAAAACATTTACCTTTGTTCCGGCAAGCATAAAAAACACCAATGTAAGCAATAAAGAAATTACTGCTTTATGCCAGAATTTTATTTTTAAAAACCAATTCCATTTTAATCTTAATAAAAATATAACAAAAACCAATACTCCGCCGCATAAAGCAGTCGGCAACACACTTTCTGTAAAGAAGCTTTTTAACAGGTCGCTGTTTACTCCGCCCATATTCGATAAAAGAGTAAACATTACCGAATCAAAGCCAGTGTTTCCGTAATTGCGTATATACCACAAAGCCGAAAAGAATAATAAAAGCGCAAATATCATTAATAAAGAATATAAAGTCCCCAAAACTATGCGCCGGTTTATAAAACTTCGACTTTTTTCTTTAAGATTTTCTACTGTATTTTCTTTGGTTGTCACCATTTTTGTCAGTCATCTCCATTGCAGTACATTTTGTTTATTCAGATTGCTTTACAGACTTATTTTACCACATAAAAAAAGAATTAGCAACACCCGTTATAGTAATTGACTCCCCTCAAAAATGTGATATAATAAAATTACAAAGTAATATAATAAAAATTATACACCGAGGAGAAATTTTATGAAAATACTTGTTATCGGCGGCACAGGCCATATGGGCAAGTTTGTGTGCGAAATTTTAAAAGAACGCGGCCATGAGGTTCACGTTGGCTCAAGAAACGGCACGGCTCCCGAAGGTATGACCGCCGTAAAATGTAATTCTTCTGACATCAATTCTCTTAAAGAATTAAAATCAGCAGGTTACGACACAATTATCGAATTTCCGGGTTTTATTAAAAACGTTTACGACGTATTTTCAGATAGCGTTAAACATATTATCGCCTGCGGCTCTCTTTGGATGTACGGCGCACCGAAAGCAGTACCAACGCCCGAAGAATATCAGTCAGAATGCCCATTTGCAGGCTATGCACAGCGTTATACAGATATGCAGTCTATAATGACTGATGGGAAATGTCTGTTTACAGCAATTATGGTTCCAAACGTGTGTGGACCGGGTAAAATTCCTCTTGACTGTCTTGGCGACAGAGATGCCGAATTGCATAAAGCACTTGCAAGAGGTGAAAAGGTTTATCTTCCTGACGGTCCTGAAGCTCTTGTTTCTCCCTGCGACGCTTACGACCTTGCAACGCTGTTTGTTTTAGCAGCGGAACAGCCTGAAAAATCAGGTAATCAGTTCTTTAACGTAGGACCTGCTGATTCGGCAGTTACTATGAGCGAACTGGTTAAAATCTACGGCAAGATTTACGGCATCGAAATTCCCGTGGAATATGTGCCCTGGGGAAAATACAAAAACGAAATTTCTCCTTCAATCGGGCATTGGTGGCATTTTTATGCACATATGTCCCCCGATGATTCAAAAGCCAGAAATCTTTTAGGCTATAAAGCTAAATACACCATCTGCGAAACACTTGAACGCGCGGTACAATGGATGCGAGATGAAAATATTCTTTGATTACAATAAAAAAACGGCTTGCGCTGCAAGCCGTTTTCATTTTAACTATCTGTTTAATATAAGCTTAGTAAGTTCAACAGGGTCAACAATTTTTCCGTCTTTATAAACACGCATATTGCCTGATGCAACCTCGTCAATTAAGATAACCTCGTCGCCGTTGTAACCAAACTCAAATTTAATATCCCACAAATCAAGACCGATAGTCTTTAAATCATCAGCAACAACTTTGGTAATTTTAAGAGTCTGCTCTTTCATGCTCTTAAACATTTCTTCACTCATAACGCCCAATGCTGCCAAGCCTTCGCTTGTAACGAGCGGATCGCCTTTTTCGTCGTTTTTAAAGGTACATTCAACATATCCGCCCTCTAAAGGAGTGCCGTCTTCGATATATTCACCGTATCTGCGGATAAAACTGCCTGTTGCAACCAAACGGCAGATTACCTCTAAACCGTGACCGAATACTTTACCTGGAAGAACCTCCATAGTAGCATTTTCAACATCAGCACTTACATAATGAGTTTTGATGCCTGCTTTTTTAATTAAGTCAAAATAATATATAGATGTTCTTAAGTTAGCTTTACCTATACCTTCTATTTTAAGACCAACAGAATTTTCGCCCGGATCAAAAACTCCGTCTTTACCGGTGCAATCGTCCTTGAACTTAAGTAACACATTACCGTTTTCAAGGCTGTATACATCTTTTGTTTTACCTTCGTAGATTTTTTTCATAAACAATACTCCTTTTCTTTTGATTTTATTAAAATCATTGATGATTGATTTACAAATTTCACTATTTAATTGTACCACAAAATTTTATTTATTTCAATTATATATGTAAATTTCGTATAATTTAACAAATTTTATGTAAAAAAGACACCCAAAAAGAGTGTCTTTTTACATTTCATAATGAAATTATGCGCCAACTTTGTTCAGCTTAACAGCAAGCTGAGCTTTTTTTCTGGAAGCGGTATTCTTTTTAACAATACCCTTGCTGACCGCCTGGTCAATCTTCTTCACTGCGATGCGAAAAGCAACTTCTGCATCAGCTTTGTTACCGCCGTTTGCAGCAGCTTCAAACTTTTTGATATATGTCTTTAAAGCAGACTTAATCATCTGATTTCTGAGTGTTTTAGCTTCAATAACTTTAACTCTTTTTTTCGCAGATTTAATGTTTGGCAAATCGTTCACCTCCAGTTTTTTCTCAATGACTTAAAATATTTTAACACAAACAAAACATAAATGCAAGCTATTTTTTTATTTTTTTGAAAAAATTTGTAAAAGTTAATAAATTAATTGAAAAATTAGTTGACATTAATATATAAAATAGGGTATAATAAATTTTGTGGCTTTATGACCTTTAATAAAGTCGCGGAACCCAATGCAGTGGAGGGAGGGAATTCACATGTCAGAAATCCGTCTGAAAGATCATGAATCTTTAGATAGCGCGCTCAGACGTTTTAAGCGTTCCTGTGCCAAGGATGGTGTTTTATCTGAAATCAGAAAAAGAGAACACTATGAAAAACCCAGCGTAAAAAGAAAGAAAAAATCCGAGGCAGCAAGAAAACGTAAGTTCAGATAGGACTTTTATACCTTGAAGCACTGTTTAAAGGAGGGTGAAAGGGAATGTCCCTCAAAGATACATTACTTAGCGATATGAAAGATGCTATGAAGGAAAAGGACACGATTAAGAAGAATACAGTTCAGCTCGTGCGTGCCGCAATCCTTCAGAAAGAAAAGGATCAGCAAATAACGCTAAACGATGAGGATATTTTAGAAGTAATTGCAAAGGAAGTTAAAAGCCGACGTGATGCTTTGGTCGAGTTTGAAAAGGGTGGCAGACAGGATTTGATTGATGCCGCAAACCGAGAGCTTGAAATTTTGTTGGGATATTTGCCCGCACAGCTCTCAGAAGAGGAACTCACCGAGATTATAAAAGAAGTGATTTCCGAAACAGGTGCGCAGTCGATGCGCGACATCGGAAAGGTAATGGCAGCCGTTCGTCCTAAAACTAAAGGACGTGCTGACGGAAAACAAATTAATGCCATCGCCAAAGAATTATTATCTTAAAAAAACGTTCGGATTATTCCGACAAAAAGGTCTGACCATTTGGTCAGACCTTTTATTTTTATTTCTTTTTAACAATTTCTGCCTTTTTAATTTTGATAGGTGTTACAGGAGTTGAAAGTTCTCCGGTAGCATCCTCTGTTCTTTCAACCTTTAAAAATTCTTCAACTGTGCTCATACCCTTTGTTACTTTGCCGAATGCCGCATATTCACCATCTAAAAAGCTTGCAGCATCATAGCAGATAAAGAACTGGCTTGTTGCAGAGTTAGGATGCTGAGTTCTTGCCATTGATACAGTACCCTTTTCATGCTTTAATTCATTTTGTGTAAAGCCGTTACTTAAAAATTCGCCGTATACCGCGCCATCTGAGCCACCGGTTCCGTTTCCGTCAGGGTCTCCGCCTTGTGCCACAAAACCTTCTACAACTCTATGGAATGTAAGGCCGTCATAAAATTTATCTTTAACAAGCTTTATAAAATTAGCACAGGTTTGCGGTGCGTATTCAGGATAAAGAGTTATCTCAAAGTTTTTTCCGTTTTCCATGGTAAACTTAACAACGGGATTTCCATCAGGAATTTCTGTATAAGTAACCAAGCTATCGTCTATGGCTTTTTCATAAGCCTCTTGCTCTGCCTGCTGTGTAGCCATTACCTCTTCGTGATAAGCAATTATCTCCTCAACAAATTTCATTGTGCGGTTTACTAAAGCAACTGCCTCTGCTCTTGTTCCGCTATTTACCGCATTAAAATTGCCATTTTCATCACCTTTAACAATTTCCATACCAACTAAGCTACCTACTGCGGCACCGATTTCTGCGCCATATGTTTCTTTTATAGACTCTATATCATTAGCTGTGCCCTCTGCACGTGTGCCAAATATATTTACAAAGGCACTATCAATTATATATGCCATTTCCCAACGTTTAATAGGCAAATCATAATTTTCTTTTGACATAACACCGGGAGATATTCCGTCGTAGCTTGCATCCTTTTCGGTTGAAAGATATGCCTGAATTGCAAAATTATAATATTTATCTGCCCAATGCTCTGCTTTTTCTAAATCAGGAATCTGAGTCTGGAATTTTTCAGCCAGCATTGCTGTTACCATTTTCATAAATTCGGCTCTTGATATATTGTCGTTCGGGCGGAATTTTCCGTCTCCATCGCCACTTATTATCTTATTACTGTGTGCGTTTAATATTTCTTCAGCTGCCCAATGACCCTCGATATCTGAAAATACCTGAGCAAAAGCAGCTAAACTTGAGAACACAAGTAACAAGGTCAACAAAACAGAAATTAATTTTTTCATTTTATTCATCCTTCTTTTATAAATATTTAATTTAAGTATAGCACATAAGTTTAAATTTGAAAAGTACTTTATTATTACATTTCAGGGACAACGCTCACTTCTCCACCAGAAAGTGCTAAAACCTTGCCCTCACACACTTCAACCACGAGCTGTGCTTTTTCGTCTATATCTTTAACAGTCGCATAATACTGTTCATTATGGATAGGCATAACCACAACTTTTTTACCTATTAAACAAGATTTTTTTCTGTACTCTTCTAAAAATTCTGCTTTTTCTAAATCTTCATATAATATATCAAACTGATTTGCCACCTCGGCCACTATACGATTTCGACTTACTTTATCAGCTAAGCC
>JAFYXI010000054.1 GCA_017546245.1 Clostridia bacterium
GTTTTAAGAGAAATTCTTATTCAAAACAGTGCAGTTTCTGCTTCAGATGCAGGAGTAGATAATTCAGAAAAATACTATATCGGAGAAACTGTAAAATATGCCACAATCATCGTTTCCACAGTTCCTATTCTGTTGGTTTACCCGTTCTTACAAAGATACTTTGTAAAGGGTGTAATGGTTGGCGCGGTGAAAGGATGATGTGAAATGGAAATAAAAAAACAATCAGCTATAAGTAACAGAATGCTGAGGCGTAAAGAAATAAAGGTCGATTTTGCCAGAAACAAAGGACTGTATTTGCTTTTTCTTCCGGTTTTTATATACTATCTGATTTTTGCATATGGTCCGCTTTATGGTGCACTTATTGCCTTTAAAGATTTTTCACCGATAAAGGGAGTATTGGGAAGCCCTTGGGTAGGATTTAAACATTTTATACGCTTTTTCAGCATTCCTACCTTCTGGACAGTTTTGAAAAACACACTTACAATCAGTATAAGCACGCTTATATTCTCGTTCCCTATGCCTATTATTCTGGCCCTTTTAATGAACGAGTTAAGAAATCACAGATTTGCTAAGCTTGTGCAAAATGCGACCTATCTTCCGCACTTTATATCTTTGGTTGTAACTTGTGGTATAGTAAAGGATTTTGTAAGCGATACAGGTATTGTTACAACTCTACTGTCGCATTTCGGAGTGCCACAGGTAACACTACTTAACTATCCACAGTACTTTGTTCCGATATACGTTGTATCAGGTATATGGAGTACAATGGGTTGGTCTTCGGTAATTTATCTTTCAGCACTTACTTCAATAGATGCTACTTTATATGAAGCAGCAGAGATTGACGGTGCAGGTAAGTGGAGACAGGTTCTTCATATTACACTTCCGGGAATTTTGCCTACAATTATTACTATGTTTATATTGCAGGTCGGAAAGGTTATGAATGTAGGGCATGAAAAAATACTTCTTCTTTCTAATGACTCAATATTAGATGTAACAGAAGTTATTTCTACATACGTTTACCGCGTGGGTCTTTTAAAGCATAGTTACAGCTATTCTACGGCGGTTAATATGTTTAACTCAATACTTAATCTGGCTCTTTTAAGTTTAGCTAACAGAGTAAGTAAAAAGGTTTCAGAGGTCAGCCTCTGGTAGCAAAATGCAGATTTTTATATAATAATCGGAGAGAAATTGTGTTATGAAAATTGCAGCAATATGCGATATGCATTTATCGGAATATGAAAGTGCACCGCAGTATGATTATTTTTATCAGACTATCGAATATCTTAAAGCTTCAGATGTAGATATGGTAGTAACGATGGGCGATATGACTGCCTGCGGAGCAGAAAATGCATTCAGAATATATCGTGACAAAATACAAGAGCTTAGTAATCACATTACTATCAGCGGAAATGCAGATGTACGCAGCGAAAATCCTGAACTGCTTGCTTATGCACGCGGCGGAGAAATAGAGTGCGGCAGACGTATTTTGTGTATAAATACACCGTTTTCTAAAATTGAAGAAGACGATTTTGCCAAAATACAAAGTCTGTCAAATGGTGATGTTATTATGATGCATCATTCTCTTGCCGGTCTTACGCAAGAGGTGAGAGAGCGCCTTGAAGAAATTTTAAACAGTAAAGAACTGATTTTAATTCATGCGCATTCTCATAAATTCAGCGATAGCGTGGTAGGCAAAAGCAGGGTAATTTGCGTAAAAGCGTTAGACCCTGATAAGTGCATCGGCACACCGCCTGCTATTACAATTTTCGAAATAGATAAAGAAAAATTTACTTTTAGCGAAAAATGCTTTTCGGTATCTAAAGAAACAATAAAAGATTTAAGAGATTATCTGGGAATATGTTGTTTTGACCTTGATGAAACCATTGATTATGCAATAGAAAACGGTGTTAAAAATTTAGAGCTGAAGGTATTTTCAGAAGATACTACCGATATATCGGCGGTGCAGAAAAAAATAGAACAATTTAAGGCAAGCGGCGGCAAAGTTTTATCTATGCATATGCCAAATCTTCGTTTTGACGGTGAAAATATTGTTGACAAAGGCTGGGGCTTTGCGATAAAATTAGCCAAAGCAACAGGAGTTGAATCATTTACAATTCATCCGCCAAGAATCAGCGTTGAGCTGATGCGAGAAAAGGCAGACATTTTTATTGATTATCTGTGTGATTTTATGAAACAGTTTCCGAAGGCAAGATTCGGAATTGAAAATTTGCATATGAATAAAAATGATGTGCCGGACGATACTCGTGGCTATGGAATGATACCTGAAGAAACTTTGGCTTTGGTTGATGCAGTTAACGAACGTCTTGGCGCACAAAAATGCGGTTGTGTGCTTGATGTTGGTCATGCGGTCAACAACAGACAATTTACCGGAAAATTTCCGCTAAGCGCATGGTATGCTTTGGTTGGAAACCGCACAGTTGCATATCACATCCATCAGGTAAAGAGAACCGAGGATAATGTTCTTCATAACCATCGCGAGCTTGATGAATGGTTTGGACCTATGATATCTTATTCGTCATTTTTCTGGTCATGGAGAAACGGACTGATTAATAAATGTCCTGTCTTTTTTGAAATGAGAAAATTCGAAGATGTAAAAACAAGCCTTAAAGCATTCGAGGCTTTAGAAGAAGTATAACAAAAGATAAAGTTGCCGCTTTTGAAATTGCAAAAGCGGCAAACTTAAATATTAGGTAAAAATGTTTAAAGGAGTTAAAATATGAAAATTTATTTTTTAGGTTCGTGTTCAGGAACAGAGCCTATGCCTGACAGAAAACATGAGAGCATAGCGGTAGAAGTAAATGATAAGCTTTACTGGATTGATGCAGGTGAAGGCTGCTCATATACTGCGCATAATATGGGACTTGATTTATTAAAGGTTAAGCATATTTTAATTTCGCACACACATATGGATCATGTAGGCGGTCTGGGTAATCTTTTGTGGAATATCAGAAAACTGGTATGGAGAAGAGAACAGCAGCCGGCTTACGGAGATATTGAGTTATATCTTCCCATTAAAGAAACCTTTGACGGATTTATGCAGGTTTTACATAACACAGAAGGTCTTTTTAAAACAGAGTATAAAATGAATTATCATCCTGTACAAAATGGCGTTTTATTTGATGACGGTGAGGTTAAAGTAACCGCTTATGCAAACACTCACCTGAAAAAAATTGAAACCGATAAGCCTCTTTCTTTTTCGTATCGTTTAGAAGCCGAGGGCAAAAGCCTGGTTTATTCGGGAGATGTTGGTACATACAGCGATTTAGACGAAGCAATAGGTGACGGTTGCGATGCTATTATTATTGAAACCGGTCATTTTGGCGTTGATATTGCGTGTGAACATTTTACTGCTAAAAAGAATATTGGTAAAATATTCTTTAATCATCATGGCAGAGAAATTTTAGATTATCCCGAGCGTTCTGCCGAAAAAGTTAAAAATGCATTTGGCGAAAACGGTGCAATTTGTTTTGACACAATGACTGTGGAGCTATAGGGAGATAGTAAAATGAAGTTTGTAGACAGTAATCAATTGATTTTTTTGCTGCGTATATTTTTAGCTTGTATATGCGGTTTTGTAATAGGATTTGAACGAAAAAACCGGTCAAAAGAAGCGGGAATAAGAACCCATTGTGTGGTTGCATCCGCTGCGGCACTTATGATGATTGTATCAAAATATGCTTTTTTTGATGTAGTACAGAGTAATTTATTTCCCGGCGTAGATGTTCGATTAGACCCATCACGTGTCGCATCTACCATTGCAAGCGGAATCGGATTTTTAGGCGCAGGAATGATTTTTGTTCAGAAAAGTACGGTTACAGGTTTAACAACTGCAGCCGGAATATGGGCAACATCAGGCGTAGGAATGGCAATGGGTGCAGGGATGTATTTTATTGCAATATGTGCTACTTTAATAGTAGTTATGGTACAAATAATATTTCATTTAAAGTTTCGGTGGTTGAGAGTTGTGAGAGTAAAAGAACTTCGTATTCAGAATGTAGCAGAAGAAGGATATCTGGCTCAAATGAAAAGTGAATTTGCAAAAAGAAAAATTTCGATTAATAATGTTTCGATAGAAAAGGTAGCAGATTGCAGAAACTTTACATTTACTGTTGAAATCCCTCGTGAAATTGATGAAGAAGAACTGATGATGTCAATTAAGTATGATTGTTCATTAAAAAGTAATGCTTAATACATAAATAAAAAAACAGAGCATATTTAATGCTCTGTTTTTTGTTTGCCGCTTATTATAATTCAGATGACGCATCTTCATATTTCTTTAAAACTCTGTAAAATGTTCTTTCCGTCGTAAATCCAACCATTTTGTAAATCTCTTTTTTGGAATATTTTCCGTCTTTGATAAGCTCAAGAGCTTTTTTTATTCTGAAACTGTTTATATAATCTAAAAGAGATACTCCTGTTTCTTTTTTAAATACCGATGACACATACTGTGAGTTCATATTAAAATGAATACCGATTGAGTTTACGTTAAGGTCGGTTGAAGTATAATTATCGGCAATATATTTTTTTATGTGCGATAACAGGAAGGATATACGGTTTTTGCTTTCGTGAAATTCGTTTTTTGTCGCATCGCAGATGTTTATAATATATTCAGAAAGCTGCGAGTAGATATTTATAAGATTTTCGCCGTCTTTTATTTTGCGGTAAAAGATAATATTATCGCTGAATTCCATTCCCGAAACCGGTAAGTCGTAAGAAACCTTTGTAATTGTTGTTGCCACATCAAGTACAATACATACAATGTGGTCAAGCTCAAGGTCTTTTTGTGAGGTAATCTCATTAAAAATCTGACTCAATATCGAAAGTGCAGTTTGTTGATTTCCTGTTTTTAAAGCATTTACCATAGCCTGTTCTTTTGCAAAATTAAATATAAAGCTCTTTTTAGAGGAATAGTCTTTTTCAATATATTGCATCGGCTCGGTAATGCCGAGCAGACGTTTATAGTCAAGAACTTTTATTGTCTGGCGGTATGCATCTGAAATATTAAAAATGCCTTCACATATTGTAGACAAAGAATAGGTGAGCGAAAGAGAGAAAATTCTGTTAATAAAATCTAATCCCTGATATGCCAGAGTGTCAATTTCGTCGGTACCGAGTGCTTCGCTCATACATATAATGCACGATACCATACCGTCAATTTCGGTAGTGTGAACCGAAATGTTTTTCTGTGACATAAGCTCTGATATAACATTGTTAATTATAAATGTCAAATGGTTCTGCCTTTCGTGAGTTGACATATTAGCATCGTCAGAAAATAAGTCGTTTATATTTTCAATATAGAATGTAAGAACGCTGAAATAGTCTCCGTTAAATGATAAACCGGAATTTTCGAAGGCTGAATATATAACCTCGCCCTTTAAAAGCTTTGTAATATTAAGATTTTCGATTGCCTTTGCCTGATTATCCAGCGTCTTTGTCATCTGAGAGTTTTCGTTTAAGGTGGTACTTATTGAATCCAGCAGCTTTTCGTATGTATTTGTACCGTTTTCTGTATCTAAATTAAAGCATGAAAGCATTGCCTTTATAGGGCGGTAGTTATTATTTAAAATACTTTTTACCACAAAGTACAGTACAACGATTGCGCATATAAGTATCAGAAGAATAGATGCCTGAACCAAAAACATATTACTGTCAGTTGTCTTGTCAGAAGCTACGGTTACGATACTCCAGATATGTCCGTTCATAACAATTTCAGAAGAATGTATAACCGAATTGCTGCTTTTATAACCGGAAATCTGCGACAAGGTCATAGGCAGCGGAGCTTCTTCTGAATGCAGACTGTGACTGACAAGGTTACCTTCTTTGTTATAAATATAAATATCGCAAAGCTTATCCATATGTATTTTTTCTAAACCGTTATAAAAATACATTTTGTCGCTTAAAACAACACCGACACAGTCGTTTTGTGTTTGAGATATAGGAAAAAACAGTGAAAGTGCATCAATTTTATGTGTGGTTTCAGAATCATAGTACATAGAATTATATGACATGCTGGTACAATCGGTTAAAAGCTTTTTCCATTCTTCATACGACATAGTATCCGGTGTTATATAGGTTTCGAAATATGTTGAAGAAGATAAAAAACCACCTGAAAACACGATTGTATCCTTACTTTTAATATATACAAAAACCTCAACGGTATTTTCGGCAAATTCGCAGTAAGACCTTAAATCATCAACAAGACTGTAGGTAGAATCAAGAAAATAAAGGTCTGTATTGCTGTGAAGCATTGCCCGTAAATTTTCATTTTCGTTAATTCTTATATAAAGATTATTCATATTACGCAAAGTGTTATTTACATCATCTGTTACTGTTTCGAAAATGTAGTCATTAAATTCATCCGAAATCTTTTTTGCAGCAGAGGTGTATATTGTTCCTATTATAGTAATTATAAAAAACATAATACAAATAATAATAACGTATGAAAATGCCCACGAGGCAATAATATTCTTTTTGAAGTTTTTTAATGAAAAACGCATAAAATCACTCCTGACCGCCGGATATATAGATTATATTATAATTTAACTCGTTTTAAAAAGCAAGAAAATGCAAATTTTATAATTACATTATAACATAAAAGCTTATGCACAGTAAACAGACAAAAACATAATTTTATTGCCAAAAAGTTGAATAAGATTCGGATTTTTTTAAAATACGGAATAATTAAATATAAAATATCTGCGAAAAGGTCTGTAATATGCACAAATTGTCAGTTTACAAAAGGAATTAACAGGTATAAAATTATTATGAGATAATATGAAAGGAATAGATGATGATGAAATTATCTGCTTTAGATTATGCAAAAATTGCGTGTGATACAAGACTGCACAATTATTCTTCGGATATAACGCTGAGAGATGAAGGAGCGCTTGATTATTGCAATTATCACGACGGAGTTTTTCTTTCGGGTATAGAAAGAGTGTACGAGCTTACGGGTGATGAAAAATATTATGATGCAGTAAAAAACTGGATAGACAGATTTGTAGATGATAAGGGTAATCTTTTAAAGGCAAGACTTAATCAGTTAGATGACCTTATGCCCGTAAGACTTATGATAAAGCTTTATGACAGAACAGGTGACGAAAGATATAAAAAAGTTTTAGATTATGTAATGGAGCTTTACGAAAACTGGCAGGTAAATGAATACGGCGGATTCTGGCATAAAAATATTTTTCCCAATCAGATGTGGCTTGATTCTTTGTATATGGCGAGTCCTAATCTTGCTCTTTACGCAAAAAGATTCGGCGAAAAGAAGTACTTTGACTTGGCATATAAGCAAATGAAGCTTATGTGGGATAATATGAGAGATAACCGCACAGGACTTTTATATCATTGCTGGGATGCCTCAAAAACGGCAGTCTGGGCAGATAAAATAACCGGCTTAGCACCGGAATTTTGGGGAAGAGCATTAGGCTGGTATGTTGTTACTGCCTTCGATTTAGCAAGTTATATGCCGGATGACTATGATAAAAAACAGGAGTTTATAGATAACGGCGTGGCTCTTATTAAGTCGATTCTTTTATACAGAGATGAAAACAGCAAAAAGTGGTTTCAGATTGTAAACCGTACCAACGACCCGGACAACTGGCTCGAAACCTCTTGTTCTTGTCTGTTTACATACGCAATTGCCAAAGCTGTAAACGAGGGATATTTACCCCGGGAATATAAAAGTGTTGCCCGTGAATGCTATGAGGGTATTATAAACGATATTAAAATTGAAGACGGAAAGATATATATTGATGAGGTTTGCGTAGGTACAGGTGTTTTAAGCTATGATAAGTACCTTTTAAGAGCCAGAGTAACAAATGACCTTCACGGTATGGGCGCATTTGTGCTTATGTGCTCAGAATGTGCAAAAATGGATATTTAATTATAATAAAAATCTTTTGCGAAAGGGATAAAATTATGAAAGAAATTCGCTTGTTAGGCAAAAAAATAATTCCCAATAAATCGCCGCTTATTTTAAAATACAGCCCGTCAGCAGACTGGCTTGATTACTGGACTCCAAAAAGCGGCAACTGGGAATGTGACGGAGAATGGCTTATAGGAAAAGAACCCGAAAATAAAGGGGGCATACTTTACAGCAAAGACTGTTATGATGAGGATGTTATGATGAGCTTTACCATAACGACGCAAGCTCCTACAACCCGTGACTTAAATGCAGTATTCTGCTCAACATGGGATGACGAGAAAGACTATCTCGGTCCGTCTTACATATGCGGTCTTAACGGATGGTATGAGCACAAGTGCGGTATTGAAAAATCTCATTGCGGCGATGACGATATAGCCTCCTTAACGCAAGCATATAAATATGTGCCGGGTACTGAGGTAAGAATGACGGTAGGAGCAATTAACGGACATACGTTTATGGTTGTAGATGACGAGGTTATTACCGAAATGATGGACTCAAAGCCACTTACAAAAGGTCATATCGGTTTTTCTGCGTATTGCACAATCTTAAAAATTAAGGATATAGAAATCAGAAAAATATACTGGGAAAAGTTTGTTCAAAAGTACACACCTGAATTTTGTTAAACTTATTTTGGAAGGATTGGTATAAATGGAGCAATTCAGTTTTTGCGGTGCACAAATAGAATACGGACTGTGTGTTACATATGATTGCGAGGGACGGGCTTTTTCTGCAGACAAAACAGATAAAAATATTAAAATAGAACGACAAACAGAACAAATTGCGCCATATCTTATAAAAACCAGACTTAAAATTACAAATTTATCGAGAGGGCAGATATTTTTAAAAGAGGCAATACCTGTTCTGTCTGAAAAAATCGTATTAAAAAATCCATCGTATGAATGGCAAATGTTAATTCACGGCAGACATAAAAATGACCTGCCGTCAACTTGTAGTGCTAATTTAAGAGATGAGCGTTTTCGTGATGCGGTAAACAGATTAAGTGAAGAGGGTAGTCTCATTACCGACAAGCTTGGCGAGAATGTTACTTTTTACAGCGATTTGCTTACGATAATAAAGGGAGAAGACAGCAGCGCAGCCTTTTTGGTGCTTTCTTCAGGTTCTCAGCTTACATCCTGCGACATAACTGTTGATAAAGACGGAGCTTTTAAAGAACTTTCTTTTGGCGGAGAATTTAACTGCTTTGTTAAATCGGGAGATACTCGCTATACACAGTGGTTTGCAATAGATTTGCTAAACGACTGGCAAAAAGTAACAAATGATTTTGCAAATGAACGTGCAAAAGAAAGGCTTAAAAGGCATTCTGCGCCATCGGTATATTGCACGTGGTCTTATTACGGACGGGAAATCACATCAGAAGATGTAGATATAAACGTTAAAAAAATTAAAGAAAATCCATTGCCCTTTAGCTGTTTTCAAATAGATTCCGGTTGGGAAATCTGTTATGGCGGTTGGGATGCCAACGAAAAATTTCCTGATATAGAAAAAACCGCGCAAAACATCCGAAGCGCAGGAATGATGGCAGGAATTTGGACCTGTCCGTTTATCGCAGACAAAAACTCGCAGGTAATAAGTGAGCATCCTGAATGGATTTTATATCATAATGATGGCACGCCTTGTGAATTTTATGCCGGAAAAAAACAAAATTATGTGTTAGACCTTTCAAATCCTGAGGTTTTAGTCTGGCTTAAAGAGCTTTATACAAAGCTTGTTTCGTGGGGATTTAATTACCATAAGCTCGACTTTACACGTTCTTTTCCTATTCAAAGGGATGTTAAAAAGTTTAATCCGTTTATGACAAATGTCGAAGCTTATGTAGAGGCAATGCGTGCTATAAGAGATGCTTTAGGTGACGATTCATACTTAGAGGTGTGCGGCGGACTTTATGACCCACTTATAGGTATCGCCGATGCACAACGCACCGGTTCGGATGTACGCAGTATGTGGCTTGACCCGTCTACAGAAAATCCAAGAATTCCTATGACAATCAAGCAGAATGTTTTCAGATATTTTATGAACGAATGGTGGGATAACGACCCCGATTCGCTTATGGTGCGCAGAAACGAAACCAGCGTAAAGCCGGTGTTATTAGACTTGGGATTACTTAACGATGAAGAAGCAAAAATATTTACCTTAAATCAATATGCCGGCGGCGGACTTGTTTGCTCTACAGAAGCGCTCGACAACATTGATGAAGACCGTATGATGTTGCTTCGCCACGTAATGCCTGTAGTGAATACAAAGGTTTTGCCTGTAAATATTTTTGCGACTGACAGATACTTAAAGTGTGTTGATGTAACAGTAAACAACAAATGGCATACGCTTTGTGTTTTTAACTGGTCAGACGAAAATATGCCGGTTGAAGTTTTGCTTGATGAAAATATTTGCAATGGTTTTATAAAGAAAGATAAAAGCTATTGCGTAAGCGAATTTTTTAGCGGCAGAGTTATAAAAAATGCTGCGTATGGCGATTGCATAAATTTTGCTGAACTAAAACCGCACAGCGCCGCTGTTATAAAGATTGCCGAAAGAGGCGAACCTCAAATAGTTTGCAGTAATATGCATTTTTCAATGGGCGGCGAAATCGAAAAGCTAGATATATGCAATGATACGCTTAATATAGAATTCGAGCACAGATACAACTATCCGCTTAAATATACTGTCCTGCTTCCTGACGGATTCCTGTTTGAAAACGTAAGTGACACTATTGATATAAGTGCAGATACAGCAGGGAAAATTAAGCTATCATATAAATTAATTAAAAGATAAATTAAAAGGAGAGATACTGATGGAAAGAAGAAATATGATACAGGGAATATCGGTGTGTAATCCTGTCGATATAGAAAGAGACTATCTTTTGTACACGGTAGATTATGCAATAAAGCATAAATTCGATCATATTCAGTTTATAGGTCCTATACATAATACTGTAAAGGGTAATATAGACGGTATGACTATTTACCGCAAATACGAACAGTTTAACGGTTCAAAAGATATGAAGTTTTTAAATGAAACTATGGGATATGTAAATGAGGCGTGTGAAAAGGCACACGCAGCAGGGGTAAAAACATATGTATGGCATCACGAACTTGAAGTGCCGGAAAACTTTATTGATGTATATCCCGAAATATGTAACGAAACAGGAGATGTTGAGGTAACACATCCGATTATCCGTGACTTTTTAGAACATAAGCTTTCAGACTTTTTTGAAGAGTATCCTTTAATAGACGGTATTATTTTAACTCTGCACGAAACAAGAATACCGCTTTTAAAGCTTGAAAACCAGAAACTGGGCAAAAAAGACAGAGTAAAATATGTTACACAGATATTATACGATACCTGCAAAAAATTGGGCAAAGAGCTTATTGTGCGCACCTTTGCAAGTATTGATGAAGACTACGAAATGATGCTTAAGGCATACGAAGAGATTTCGTCAGACCTTTTAGTTATGGATAAGTGGACGCAGTTTGACTGGAGTCTTACTCTGCCGCATAACCGCTTTTATAAAAAGGTTAAAAATAATCCTCTTTTTGTAGAAACAGATATTTTCGGTGAATTTTTCGGCAAGGGTCAATTACCTCTTATGTTAAAACAGCATATTAAAGAAAAGTTTGAATATTGCGAAACCTTTAAACCTAAGGGGTATGTATCGCGTATTGACCGCGGAAAGCAGCATCCGTTTGGCACAGTAAATGAGGTAAACCTTAACATAATGAATGCGCATATGAAAAACGAAGATGTTGAAGCTGCAATTTCAGATTTCTTTAAAGGAAAATATCCGAATGCGGCAGACAAAGTAAGAGAGCTTATGGAGCCGACTGAGGAAGTCTTGCGCAAGATTATATATCTTAAAGGATATTTATTCAGCGAACTGAGTGCTTTTCCAACACTTAATCACTCTAAAAATCATTTTTATTTCGAAATGATGCGTGATGATTACTGCATAGCTTCTGATGAATGGTTTGTGCCGGATAACTGGGACAGAGGCTCGATAGAGAGCGTTTTAGAAGAAAAAGAAGAGGCGGCACAGCTTGCGCAAAAGCTTTTCGAAAAGCTTGAAAACTTAAAAGATAAAATAGACGAGCAAGGCTATAAAGAACTATGGACAAAGTTTGCTAATCTTAAATATACAGCAGCTATATTTAAAGAACTGACAAAATGCTTTATTAACTATTCAAAGTATTTTGAAAAAGGTGACGAAAGTTATAAAACATTGTTGTTTGAAGCAATAGAAAGAATGCGCGCGCTTAACAGCGAAGGAAAGGCTATACTGGGCAAAAAATTTTACTGCACACAGTTCTATATGTATGATGATGCAACCGACTCGGCAGAACTGGTTGAAGATTTTGTGGCAGAATTAATTAAAACATTTGAAATAGAAGAAAAGAAAAATACTGATTTTGCCAAACAAAATCTTGTTGATTATGTTATATGCGGCGGAGCGGCAGAGGGTCATAAACTTAAAAAAGAGGTGTGCTTTAGCGACTCAATTTTTGTTGATGGCGATATATGCCGTATAGCAGGGCGCGAGCAGGGTGCAGACTGGTGCATGGTTAACACACACGGATGGTTCAGTTATGAATTAAAAGTTGCGCCAAACAGCAAAAACATAATATGCGTGACTGCAGGAAGCCAAAGCGATACCTTAAAGCTTACAGTTACAATCGGCGATGAAAAGCATAGTGTGAACGAAAAAGTATGCGGCAAAAAAGAAGTTGAGCTTATCTATAACGAAACAGAGGGAAAAGATTGTGTGCGCATACGCATTGACAGAGCATCTGCATATACACCGTATGTATTTTCAATTGCGGTAAAAGCGTAAATATAGCAATCAGATGAATTAAACGGAGGCATATTATGAATAGAAAAAAACGATATGTACAGGTAGGTATAGGCGGCAGAGCAAGATTTTTCTATCAGGCAGTAGCCGAAAGATTTTCTGACACCTCAGAAATTACCGCTTTTTGTGATTTGAACAGAACTCGTCTTGAATATGCACAGAAAACACTGGTGGAGGATTTTGGTTATCACGAGGTTGCGCTTTATTCAGCAAACGAGTTTGAAAAAATGATAGAGGAGCAAAAGCCTGATTGTGTAATTGTAACGTCGATTGACAGAACACATCATAAATATATTATAAAGGCAATGGAAATGGGCTGTGATGTAATTACCGAAAAGCCCATGACCACGGATAACGAAAAATGTCAGCAGATTTTAGATGCAGTAAAACGAACAGGCAAAAATCTTCGTGTTTCGTTCAACTACCGTTATGCGCCGCAGCATTCAAAAGTGCGTGAGCTTATTATGAGCGGAGTAATCGGCGAGGTAAAATCTGTACATTTTGAGTGGATGTTAAATACATCGCACGGTGCGGACTATTTCAGAAGATGGCACAGAGATAAAAGAAACAGCGGCGGTCTTTTGGTACATAAATCTACCCATCATTTTGACCTTGTTAACTTCTGGCTGGGCACACAGCCAAAGCAGGTATTTGCTTATGGTGATTTGTTGTTTTATGGCAGAGAAAATGCGGAAAACCGAGGTGTAGATAAGTTTTACAGTCGTGTACACGGCTCTGAAAATGCAAAGGGTGACCCGTTTGCGCTGGTTATGGAGGGTGTTCCAAATCTTGAGGGACTTTATTTGAATGCAGAAAAGGATGACGGATATATCCGTGACCAGAGTGTATTCGGTGATGGCATCAGCATTGAAGACACTATGAATGTTTTAGTTCGTTACGAAAACGGAGCTATAATGTCATATTCATTAACTGCATACTCTCCTAAAGAGGGCTACAGAGTAGTATTCACAGGCACAAAAGGCAGACTTGAAGCAGAAGCGTCTGAGGTAACTTATGTAAACGGCTCCGGCGACAAGGACTTAGAGGGTGCTACAAAAGAAAAATCAATAAAAGTTTATCCTATGTTCGGCATTCCTTATGATGTTGAAATTCCAACCGCTAAAGGCGGTCACGGCGGCGGAGACCCGGTACTTTTAAATGACATTTTCGGTACTCCTGAGCCTGACCCGTTAGAAAGAGCGGCATCGCACGTCGCCGGTGCTATGAGCATTTTAACCGGTATTGCGGCTAATAAATCAATCGCAACAGGCAGACCTGTTGATATTAAGGATTTGGTAACATTCTGAATA
>JAFYXI010000055.1 GCA_017546245.1 Clostridia bacterium
AAATCGGTCACTCGCTTCTCTCTTCCTCCTTTTTCGTCAAAAGGCTCGTTCGGCTCATCTGTTCGGTTGCAAGCGCCCTCACAACGATTCGCTGTCACTACCACCTTTTTACGAGTTATTTTCGTATGCATCGGCATTGTCAGTGCTTTTTTTGTGCGTTTGTTTAAGGGTACTCGAACCCTGAGAGGGTTTTTGCGTTAAGAAAATATGCCTCTAAAAATCATGTCTAGCACCGGCATCAATATCATAATCTTCAAATATGCATACAATTTTTTCTATCGCGTCAAAATCCGAACAGGAGTCATCCTGTATTACTTTTTGTATTTCGTCCAGCATCTGTATTGCAGTTGTATCTGCAATCTGCGTTGCATCAAGTTCAAAATCTTTAAGTCTGAATCTTACAATGTCTGATATACTTTTTCTTAATAACTCAAGTTTTATGTTCATTTTTACCCTCCTAAATTAAAAAAGTGCGCAACCCCATTACAGAGTTACGCACAAAAAACGTATTCTCTGAGTTGTAGAGTTGTCACACACTAACAATTACACATTGGCGTAGATAAAAACGCGAGAATACGTTTTTATCTAAATAGTATCGCCAAAGTACAATTATCCTATTATAATGTTAGTATGTGACTTTACCATTATAGCACAACAAAGTCAAGAAGTAAATGCTTTACTGTAAATTTTATTAATTCGCAACAAAAAAGCCTTAAACGAAAATCATCGTTTAAGGCTTAATGTTATTTAGCTTTAACTGTTTTTAGTGATGAAATCAACATCCTGCGAATAGTGCCACATTCATTTTGTGTTTTCTTGTATTTTTCTTCTTCGATACAACCTGTTTCATATAGTAATTCTAACCAATACTCTGTTTCGTAGCATTCTTTTTGCGAAATTTCAAGTTTGGATATAAAATCGTTCTTGCTTTGTGCATATTGTGCTTCGTGTAGATTTGCACCAATTGAAGTCGCTGAACGAAGCAGTTGATTTACCAAAACCGCTTCTTTATGATTTGATTTAACCTCTCTACATAAGAAAACAATATCTTTAGCAAATCGTTTTGCTTTATCTCTTAAAACACTATCCGCCATTGTTATCACCTCTGCAATAATTATACTGTAATATTGCTCTTTTTTCAAGTGATATTCTGTACTTTCGTACAGAGTGATATTTTTGATAAATCAAAAGTGTTATTAAAACCTTTGGTTTTAGTGGTATTTTATTCACCTAAAAGCTGCCGAAGGCAATACCACTGCGAAGCAATATCACTTGCTATGCAAATATCACTCGCCGATAGGCGAATAAAACTGCCGAGTATCCTAAAAAAACACTCGGCATATTACAGGTGCTGTTATTACTTTATCTGACTTACTTATTCAACTCATTAAATCCCTCAAGCCATTTACGTGCGATAAGCTCGTGGCCTGCTGCGCTGGGATGTACACCCTCCCAGGTCCAATAAGGTTCGGGCTGTTTTGCTGCCATTTCGTCAAATTTTTCCTGAAGAGGTACAAATACAAGATTATGCTTTTCGGCTATTCTTTTTGCTGCCTGCGCTCTTTTTGCAGTTTCTGTTTTGAAAAACTCCCAGTTTTCTTCGGTTGCCGTACCTTTTAATACAAACGGCTCTAATATCATAATTTTTACATCGGGCAGTTCTTCTTTAATTTCTTCAATAAGCATATTATAAATTTTTTCAAATTTGTCTGCTGCTACTCCATTCTGTCTGGAAACCTCATGCCAAACATCGTTTACACCGATTAAAAAGCTTATGTAATCGGGCTTTAAATTAATTATATCAATTTTAATTCTTGCATATAAATCGGTTATTCTGTTGCCCGAAATTCCTCTGTTTAAAAACTTGTATTCTCCCGGAAAATCATAACCAAGCTGAGCGGATACTCTTGTTGCATATCCTGTTCCGTTGTGCAGGTCATTATCCTTTGTTCTGTAACAATCTGTTATTGAATCACCCTGAAATAATATTGTTTTCATTTTGCTCTCTCCTCATTCGATTAGTCTTTACGGTAATTATACATTTTTATATACCAAAAGTCAACCTTATATTCTCTTTATTATTGACACGGCATAATTAAAAGTTGTATAATATTAACGATAATAAAAAAATGTAAGAGGTGTACCTTATGACAACAGTAATTAAAAACGGAAAACTGATTTCGGACAATAAAATCGAAGAAAATCTGAATTTATATTTTAAAGATGGTAAAATTACTGCCATCACTAAAGAAAATTTGCCATATGATACCGAAATTGATGCAAAAGGCGCTTATGTTTCGCCGGGATTTATTGATATTCACGTTCACGGCGGTGCAGGCTTTGAGTTTGTTGACGGAACAGAAGAGGCAATAAAAGAAGCGGCAAACATTCACGCAAAGCACGGAACAACAACAATTTATCCTACAATTTCGGCTTACGATAACAAAAAAACAGTTATTGCTTTAGATGCGCTTAAAAAGTATAAAGACGATGCAGATGTTCTTCCTAATATATATGGCGCTCATTTAGAAGGACCTTATTTTTCTCCGAAGCAGACAGGAGCGCAAGACCCATCATACATACGCACCCCCGACCCTGACGAATACGAAAAGCTGTTTGCCGACTACGGCGATGTTATAAAGCGCTGGAGTTATGCTCCTGAACTTAGCGGTGCTGATGAGTTTTTAAACTTTTTAAATGAAAAAGGCATTGTTGCCGCAGCAGGACACACCGACGCTGAATACGACCATATAAAAAAGGCATATGATAACGGAATGAAGCTTATAACTCACCTTTATTCCTGTACATCGACCATCACACGAAAAAGCGGGTTTCGTATTTTGGGAGTTATTGAAACCTCGTATCTTTATGACGATATTGATGTTGAAACAATAGCTGACGGTTGCCACCTGCCCCCGAATCTTTTAAAGCTTATTTATAAGATTAAAACCGATGAGCATATGTGTCTTGTAACCGATGCAATTCGTCACGGCGGAATGAGCGATATTGAAAACGTTACCTGCGAAAACGGAAACATGCCGTATAAAATTGAAGATGGTGTTGCAAAGCTTGTTGACGGCTCTGCTTTTGCAGGAAGTATTGCTACTACCGATATTTTAGTTCGCACTTGCACCAAACGCGCAGGAATAGCATTAGAATCTGCAGTTAAAATGATAACCGAAGTACCTGCACGTATTATGAAGCTTGATACAAAAGGCTCGCTCAAAGTCGGATATGATGCTGACATCGTAATATTTGATGATGATATTAATGTAATAAAAACAATTGTGAATGACAAAATTATATAATAAATATCCACCCGCGTATTGATATGCACCCCAAAAGTGTCTAACTTTTGGGGTGCATATTTTTATGAGTAAAACAGAAAGAAATATCAAAAGTATAGTGCAGAATTCAAATTATGTGTTATAATGAATATTTTTGCTATATCCTTCGGATATAAAATAGGATCACTTGCGTAATACCCTAAAGGGCACGCGAGGAAGGCTTTTTTATTTCTCTAAATTTCGACAATCTTACTATAAAGACTGTATAATCTGGATGCCTGTTTTTTTCAGGTGTAGTTTGTACCAAGTTAAAGCTAAAAATTATTTGTCTGTTTTTTCTGTTTCCACAAAGGAACATATTTACCTTTTGTATAATCATCCCAATGTTTATAAAAATACTCTCTTTCGATATCATATTCTTCGGGTTGCATATCATCACGCCAAAAAGGCACCTCTTTCAATGTTCCGGTCGCCCAATCGTTTTTATTTGAATTACTCATAAGGTGTTTCTTCCTTTCATCAAATTTCAACAATCTTTATATGATTTTATCAAATTAAGGATAAAAATTTTTAACATCTGTTAAGTTATATGCTTTTCAAGAATTTCGCCTGTTGATTTTGTAAATGTTACCTCTATTTTATCATTTTCAAAGCTAAATCCTGCGCCCTTAAACCAGGTTTCGTCGGTATTACGCAAGTGATTTGCCAACGGCTGCGAACCGATAACAACCTTACAAGGCTGACCGAAAGCATCCTCTTGTCCACCAACTTCAAATATCGCAAGCTTATGAAGATGTCCGCAAATCATTACATCAGGTTTAATATTATCTTTAATTAATTTCGCCCACTCGGCATATGTATCCTCTTCAATGTTAAAAGGCTCATTCATTTTTTTGGTAAACGGATGGTGCGAAATTATAAGCTTATGCTTTACACCCCCGGCAGCATATTCTTTTTCTGCATTTTCTATCACAGATTTTATAAATTCGGTCTGGCGCTTTCTGAACGCGTGACAGCTTACAGTATAACCGTACTCATTGCTTGTATCAAGCTTGTCTTCACCGCAATCTAAAATAAGTCCCCATATATTGCCAAGTCTGAAAGTATAATATGTTGCCCCGTTGTTATTCGGTGTCCACTCAGCAAAATGCTCGGCACAAACTCCTCGCATATCGTGATTACCACGAGCAAAAACAACAGGAATTTTGCCTTCTGTCAGTTTTTCAATTATTTCGTACACCGTAAATATGTTTTCAACATCACCGCTGTGATTCGGAATATCTCCGTTTAAAATAAGAAAATCTATATCGCCATATGCTTTAGCCGCACTTACAGGCAGGTCAACCATGCTGTGCGCATCTGAAATATGATACGCACGCACTTTTTCTCCTTCTACCGGTTTAAACTCATAGTCAAAAAACTGCGCATCTTCTGTTTCAGTAAAATACGGTTTTCGTTCAATAATTTTTCTTACGCATATTGTATATTTACGCGCTTTGTCAAGCTCACATTTGGGAACTATCATACGATGCACATCAACATCTGAACGCATAATGCCGTTATCTTCGTCGTAATATTCTTCGTCACCTACTTTTGCCCACATTAAAACAGGACAACTTACTGGAACCATAATATGATAATTTTCGCCTGCTGCAAATACTGCCGGTGTTGTTTTAAGCATTTTGTTTTCTCCTTTTTATATCTGTTTAACTTTTATTTTTTCTTTGTAAACATCAACCATATCAAGCGGACCTATGCCGTCATGTTCTGCAACATTTGCGCCAGTTGCAGAGGCAAATTTCAATGATTCTTCGATGCTTAATTTTTCAGCAAATCTGCTCTTTATAAACGCCGCCAAAAAGCTGTCGCCTGCACAGATTGTGCTTTTCAGCTTTACAGGATACGGCTCACAACAGTAAAAGCTGTCTCCGTTATAAAAATATGAACCCTTTGCTCCCATCGTGATAAGCACATTCTGAGCACCCATATCATAAAGCATTTTAAGCACATCTTTAGCCACTTTATCATCTGTAATTTTAATTCCGAAAATATCTTCTATTTCATCATCATTTGGCTTTATTAAAAGTGGTCTGTACTTTAGCAGTTCCTTTAATTTTTTTGAGCTTATATCAATAACAAACTGCGCTTTTTTATCTATCACAGTTTTAATTATTCTGTCGTAATAGTCATCAGATGCTCCCCTTGCCATACTGCCGCTTATAACTAAAATATCAAGGTCAGAAAGCGATGCTATTGTATCTAAAAGCTCCTGCTGATTTTTTTCTGTTATCGCAGGTCCTTCATTTACCATATTGTATTCTCCGTTTTGGTCAACTAAAAATACATTTATTCGCGTTTCTCCATCTATTCGGGTAGGTATGGTTTTGGCAACCTTTTTTTCGCATTCTTTTATGATGTATTCGCCGGTAAATCCGCCAAAAAAGCCCAAAACTCCTGTTGCTACATTAAAACGCTCTAAAACAAGCGAAACGTTTACACCCTTGCCGTTACCTGACAAAGCCGCATTTTTTGTGCGTGTTACAGTATCCATTTTAAGTTGTTCGGTCGTTATGTGCATATCAACCGCCGGATTCGTTGTTAATGTGTATATCATATGCTACCTCTTAAAAATTGTTGTATAATAATCTTTTTGCAGTATATTCATCAGTAATCAAAGTGTCTATAATCTGCGTGCGCAACGCTCCGATTATCGCTTCTGTTTTATTTTCTCCGCACGCAATTGCTATTGTTTGCTTGGCATTTTTTAAATTATCCTTTGAGGCACACAAAGTATTTTCATACACCTCTACAACCTTTCCGTTTCCATCAAAAAAATGTGCCGAAATATCACCTATTGCAGACATACATTTTTCATTATAGCCAAAGATTTTTCCAAACACCTGAATTATTTCGCTGTTTCCTATTCCTACAACTGCGATGTCAATATCGTTCCATAAATCATAAAGCTTTTTATAGTAAGAGGTCTTTTTGAAAAGCTTGCAATCATCAATATTATCAGGCTTATAAGGAAACCATGCATACTTTACCTTAGCACCAATTTTATCTGCAAAGCTTCTTGCCAATTCATTTGACAAAAAATATGCCTGTTCCTGATCGGTTGCTCCAAAAAGCGGAAAAACAACATTATCAGGTGTATTAATACTGTCAAATTCATTAATAAAAGCCTGAATGGTACGCCCCCACGAAATTGCAATTTTTTTATTGCCGTTTTCTATAAGCGACTTTATATACGCCGCTGCTCTTTTTACCGTCATCAAGCGGCAAAGAGATTCATCATCTGTGCTTACGCCGCATACAACGGCATTTTTAACATTGAATTTGTCGCAAATTGCCTGTTCAAAATCTTTACATGTAATTTCAGGATTATTAATTTTAATTTCGACTATATTTTCTTTTATCGCGTCATTTAACAGCTTCGAAACAGTCTGACGCGATAAATTCATAATTTGCGCAATCTCGTGCTGAGTGTGTTTTTTCTCATAATACAGTAACGCCGCTTCTTGCATTTGCTTTTTCTGAAATTCCATACCGAATCACCTTTTACATTTAATTTACCAGTTTATTATATCAATTATTAAATGCCGTGTCAATCGTTTAACATTTGTATTTGACAAATGTTAAACAGCATGTTATAATTAGATAAAAATTTTTAAAAGGAGAGATAAATATGTTAGTAACCATGAAAGAAATGCTTGCAGATGCAAAGAAAAACCATTATGCAATTCCGGCATTTGACATAAGCAACTACGAAATGATGAAAGCAGTTTTAGAAACCTGCGAAGAAGAAAAATCCCCTGCCCTTTTAATGACTTTAGGAGTAGACACCCAAGGACGAAATCTTCAGCTTCTTTCTTCTATGATGAGGGCAGCCTCTGACTTTTTTTCAATACCGATATGTCTTCACATGGACCACGCGACCGACATTGATTTTATTAAATTCGGTTGCGACAACGGATACAGCTCTGTTATGTACGACGGTTCGGTGCTTTCTTTTGAAGAAAATGCAAAAAACACCGCAATTGTAACAGAATATGCCCATAAAAGAGGAATCAGCGTTGAAGCGGAATTAGGCCATGTAGGCAATGCCAATGTAGGCAGTATAAGCGAAACAGGGATAGATGCAGACCCCGGCGAAAGCCTTACTGTTCCTGAAGAGGTTGCAAAATTTATAGAAATCACAGACGTTGATGCTCTTGCAGTAGCAATAGGCACATCACACGGCGTATATCAGAAAACACCTGAGCTAAGAATAGACAGACTTGATGAGATAACAGCTGTTTGCGACAGACCGCTTGTTCTTCACGGCGGCAGCGGAACTCCTTATGACCAGATTCAAAACGCAATCCATCACGGTATCACAAAAATAAACATTTATTCAGATGTTCTCTATGCTCTTAATCAGGGACTTAAAAATTACTTAAATACTATGACTAATCCATCAACATGGCCATTTTTGGTATATGAAGATGCAATTAAAATGATGAAAGAAGTAGTACGCGAAAAGCTTAGAACATTCGGCAGCGCAGGAAGGATATAAGGTGATAATATGAAAACAAAAGCAGCACGTCTTTACGGAGAAAATGATGTAAGACTTGAAGAGTTTGAACTGCGCCCAATAACATCGGGCGAAATTTTAATTAAAATTATTTCGGACAGTATTTGTATGTCAACATACAAAACCATCATTCAGGGAGCAAAGCATTTAAGAGTTCCCGAAAACGTAGCCGAGCACCCCATTATTATAGGGCACGAGTTTTGCGCAGAAGTGGTTGAAGTCGGCGACAAATGGAAGGATAAGTTCGAAATCGGTGACAAGGTTGTTATGCCGCCTGTTCTTGCTTATCTGGGCGGTCCCGAAACGGTAGGATATTCTTTTGAAGAAATAGGCGGAGTTTCTACATATTCTATTGTTTACGAGCATATACTCGACAACAATTTTCTTATAAAGCTTAAAAGCGACTCTTATTTTAACGGTTCGCTTATTGAGCCTGCATCCTGCGTTATTCGCGGATATAAGGCAAGCTTTCATTTAGATGAAAACTACGAACATATTACAGGTATTAAAGAAGGCGGAAAGGTTGCAATTCTTGCCGGATGCGGTCCTATGGGGCTTGTGGCAATAGATATTGCGTTGCACGGAAACGTTAAGCCATCTATGGTTGTGGTTACCGACCTCGATGAATCAAGATTAAATCGTGCAGCATCTATTTTTTCCGCACAAAAGGCAGCCGAAGATGGAATTGAGTTAGTATTTGCAGCCACCTCTGATAAAGACGAGCTTATGAAAATTTCAGGCGGCACAGGCTTTGATGATGTATTTGTATATGCTCCCGTACCTGCGGTAGTAGAGCTAGGCGATGCTATTTTAGGTTTTGACGGTTCGCTTAACTTTTTTGCTGGACCTTTAGATAAAAAGTTTAGTGCTAACTTTAATTTTTATAACGTTCACTACGCTCAGCATCACGTTACGGGTACAAGCGGAAGCACACCTGAAGATATGAGAGATATTGTTGAACTTATCGGCGAAAACCGTCTTGACCCGTCTGTTATGATAACACACATCGGCGGCATTGATGCGGCAATTGAAGCAACAGCAAATCTTCCTAAGCTTACCGGCGGTAAAAAGCTTATATACACACATATAAATCTGCCGCTTACTGCACTTGATGACTTTGAAAGATTAAGCGAAACGGATGAAAGATTTAAAGTTTTAGACAAGCTTGTAAAAGAAAACAACGGACTGTGGAATGCAGAGGCAGAAAAGTATTTATTAGACAATTTTTAATAATATAAAACAAAGACCTCGGAAAATTCCGAGGTCTTTGAATATAGATAATAAATTCTGATTAACGTTTTGAGAACTGCGGAGCACGACGAGCAGCTTTTAAGCCGTACTTCTTTCTTTCCTTCATTCTCGGGTCACGAGTGAGGTAACCGGCCTTTTTAAGAATTGCACGATAAGCATCTGAATCAGCTTCTAAAAGAGCTCTTGCGATACCGTGACGGATAGCACCTGCCTGACCTGTGAAGCCACCGCCAACAACAGATACGATAACATCGTATTTGCCTTCTGTTTTAGTAGCTACGAGCGGCTGTTTAACGATAACTTTTAAGGTTTCAAGACCAAAGTAATCGTCCATAGTTCTTTTGTTTATAGTGATGTCACCTTTACCCGGCACTAAGCGGACTCTGGCAACAGACTGTTTTCTTCTTCCTGTTCCGTAGAAAAATTCACTTGCCATCTTCAAAAACCTCCTTATTTAATCTCTAAAGTCCAGGCTTCCGGCTTCTGAGCAGCGTTGTTGTGCTCTGCGCCTGCATATACGCGAAGTCTGGTCAGTGATTTTGCGCCAACGGTGTTGTGCGGCAGCATACCTTTAACTGCCTTCATCATTGCAAATTCCGGTTTTTCAGCCATAAGCTTGTTGTACTTAACTTCTTTAAGACCGCCAACATAACCGGTGTGTCTGTAATAAATTTTCTGATCGAGTTTTTTACCTGTCAGAACTGCTTTAGCAGCATTAATGATGATAACATGATCACCACAGTCGCAATGCGGAGTGAATTCCGGCTTGTGCTTTCCTCTTAAAATGGCAGCAGCCTGCGCTGCAACTCTACCCAACGGTTTACCGTCAGCATCTATGATATACCATTTTCTGTCCAATTCATGGGCTTTCGCCATAAATGTACTCATAAATCTTACCTCCTGTAATATTTAACACTTATTTATTAACCGATTTTCCGAAATATAAGGCATAAAAAATAATACCTCTTCGGCAACAAGAGATATTATAAAACACTTATCAAATTTTGTCAAGTACTTTTTTCACATTTTTTAAAATAACTTTTTCGAAGTCTTAAATGCTCGTTTTTTCTTCATTTTTCTCCCGAATGCTCGAAACTCATTTTCATTTTTTGCACAAATTATATATATCATCATTAATATTTTCTATGCTTCTGACTGAATTTTCGCTCACACAGGATAAAATATTCCAGTTACAGATTTTTGCAATCTCCATTGCGTTTTCATAAGAACGGATTAAATAGTCTTTATTACTTTCGTGAATATCCTTTTCTTTTTCGCCTGTAATCTTGTTTGCGCGGTCTTTCATAAGCATTTGAGCATACTTTGGCGGCATATCCAAAAATACAACCACATCAGGGACAGGCAATTCCATTTTATCGTATTCAAGGTCAGAAAGCCAGCTGATAAAGCCTGATTTATCCCCCTTGATTTTAGATGCCTGATGCACTAAATTGCTCGTTACATAACGGTCAGCAATAATTGTACCGCCATTTTTATAAAACTCTCCCCATTTGCGCTTAAAGCTTGCGTAGCGGTCAATGGCATAAAAAACTGATGCAGCATACGCATTAACATCGTTGGGATTACTACCCAAATCACCTGCCAAATAACGCTTTATAGGAACACAAAAATCGCTTTCATAATCAGGGAACGAAATAAGCTTAACGTTTTCGCCCTCTTTAACCAATCTTTCATACAAAAGCTTTGCCTGTGTCTGCTTGCCACTCGAATCTACGCCCTCTATGACAATAAGTCTGCCCATTAATTTTCACCGCCTAAATATTTATCACGCATTTCTTTAGTTTTGCCGCAACACATTTTGCCCTCGGGGCACGGACCTTTAAGACAAGCCGGTCCTGCATATTTAAACAATGTAGGTGCTACCTCTTTAACCAATTCAAGCATCTTATCTGCAAGCTCGCGAATTTCCCACTGAGCTCTTGAACAGCATCTTAAACGGAAGAAATTCATAAGACTGCGTGCGTTCATTGTCATAACCATTTTGGTTTCGCAGGCATTAGGCAATACAAAACGTGCATCTTCTATTGCCTTTTTTTCAGCACTTGTTTTTGCTTTTTTCTCGCTCATACCCTCATCTAAGAAAGTTTTTAAGTGCTTTTCCATCAGGATTTCGACCAATTCATCATATACCTTCTGGTCTGCCTGCATAGTTTCGATAAACTTTTCTCTTGCTTCGGGAACTGCCTCGATTTCGGGCGGAAGCACATATGTAAACTGACCCTCGCGCACATATCTTTGAGATTTTACCGAAAAGCTTGCTATTCTGTGTCGGGTTATCTGTGCCAAAAGTGCACGGCTTACACCCTCAATCGCAAACGTAAATGATGAATGCTCTATCGGACTTTCGTGACCCAAATCTGTTAAAAGGGTTAAAAAGCGTTCGGTTGCGTCCTTATCAAGACCGTCTAATATGTCATCTACCCCTGCGCTTGAATAACAAAGTTTAGCAGCAGCCGAAATAACCTTTTCCGGCTCGCCTGTGTGTTGAATCAGTTTTACATTTATCATACTACTCACTCCCGGTATTTTTTATCCGATTACAGACAAACGCCCGAAGCTGCTCACGCTGCCCCGGGCGTGTTGTTACATAAATTATTATTTTTCTTCCAGACGTGTTTCTACATCTTTTTCAAGCTGTGATTTTAACGAATCCAAGCCGTCAAAATGCTCTGTATCACGAATTTTTGTCAAAAATTCAACCTCTAAGGTCTGACCGTACAAATCACCCTCAAAACCAATAATATAGGTTTCTATACGAACCGGCTCGCCCTCTGACACAGTAAGTGCCGCACCGACATTGGTTATAGACGGATAGCGTTTGCCGCCTGCTAGGGTGTTTGTTCCGTAAACACCGTTTTTAGGAAGCAGCAACGCCTTATCGGGTATCATATTCGCCGTTGGAAAACCAAGTGTTCTTCCTAACATTTTATCTTTAACAACCACATTTGAAATTTTAAACGGATGACCTAAAAGCTCGTTTGCTTTTTCTATTTCACCCTCGGCAATAAGCTCTCTTACCTTCGAGCTTGAGCAAACGAAATCTCCAAAATAAAGCGGCTCAATCATATAAACTGCAAATCCGTATTCCTGACCAAGTTCCCTCAGCAGTTTTACGTCACCTGCCGAATCCTTGCCGTAGTGATTATGACGACCAACCACAGCAATTTTCATATTGAGCTTATTAACCAAAATATCACGTACAAAATCTTGCGGAGATAAATCCTTAACCGAAGCGAAATCTTCAAAGAACAAAGTGTCTGCCTCGCAGTTTGCAAGCAATTCCTGCTTATAAGTGTTGTCTGCGATAAGCGGTAAGGTATACTCGCCCTTAATCACGTTAATCGGATGCTTTTCAAAAGTGTAAATTACAGACGGCAGGTCGTGCTCTTTTGCTACCTTTGCAAGCATATCCATAAGCTTGCGATGACCTAAATGCAGTCCGTCAAAGTTTCCGATTGCCACTGCTGTACCTTTTTGTGTGTCTACCTTAGAATAATCATGCCAAACAGTGTTCATTTCGTTCTACCTCCCTATTAAATTTATTTATGATATGGTTTTTGCTAACAATTGAAAAAAGTTTTTTCAAGCTTTAGTACCAGACTGCCCGAATCATCACGAATAACAGACGATAAGCACAACAAGCCGTTCGAATCGTAAAATCTGAAAACGTCGTTTTCTTTTGCTGTACCAATGCCTAACTGATTGGTTCTTAAACGCAAGCCGTTTCTTATTTTTTTTGCATTTTCTTCAGATACCAATACTTTAGGATAAGCACCGAGCGCCGCATCAATAGAGATTAAAAGATTTTCAGCCTCGCCCTTTTCAAAACTTTCTGAAATTTCTTCAAGAGAATGTGCCATATCGATTGTAAAGGCTCCGCTTTTTGTTCTTAAAAGCTCTGACATAACCGCTCCGCAACCGAGCCTTTTACCTAAATCGTGACACAACGAACGAATATATGTACCCTTCGAGCAACAGACTTCTAAAGAAAAGCTGCTATTTTTTAAGTCAAAATCGAAACACGAAATTTTGCTTATTTCTATCTCTCTTGCAGGACGTTCAACTTCAATTCCCTCTCTTGCAAGCTGATAGAGCTTTTTGCCGTCTATTTTAATAGCGGAATACATAGGCGGAATCTGCATCTGTACCCCTAAAAATTCATCTGCTGTTTTTTTAATATCTTCTTCGGTAACATTTACTGTATTTTCTTCTTTAACTGCTCCCGAAATGTCATAGGTGTCGGTTACCAAGCCAAGCTTAACACGTGCAACATACGATTTTTCTTCAGATGTTAAAATATCAGAAAGCTTTGTTGCTCTGCCGATTAAAACAGGAAGAACACCCTCTGCATCGGGGTCTAAAGTTCCTGTATGCCCCACCTGACGGGTTTTAAAAATTCTTCGCACACGAGCCACAACATCGTGCGATGTCATGCCCTTTGACTTGTTTACAACTAAAATACCCTGCACCTGAACACCTCTATTCATATTTAGTATATCATATATTTTTAAGAAAGAAAAGAGGAATATTAATTTTTTCTTCTAAATATAGTAACTTTTTCTTTCCATGTGTTATTAACCCTGTAAGAGTCCCTTATTTTCTGTACCGTTTTGTTTAAAATTTCGCTGCTTAAGCTGCATCTTTCAAGATATAAATGCGTAATTTGCGGAAATTTTGTATAGCATTCTGCCAAAAGCCAGGCATGCGCCATTTGTACATAATAATGCTCACAGATAGTTTTTTCTGCTAAACTTAAAACTTCGCTCACATATTCTTCATCTGTATAGCAGGCTTTTAAAAAAACCAGTCCTGCCCTTTTTATCCAGGGATTTTCCGCTTCTAAAAAGCTGATGATGTCCGTCAAAAATTCTTTTTTATATTTTTTGATCTGTTTTAAACCACCGCAAAAATAGTCACATATCGCCCAGTTATCTATTAAAGAAAGGTATTCATTTACAAGCTGCGAAAACTCTTCAAAGTTAACCTCTGCAAGACCTATGACCGCACCTTTTAACACAGTTTCTTCAAAGGTACTGTCTTTGCAGAATTTAATATATTCACGCCAGTTGCCTTTCGAAATATATTTTGCAATCTTGCGCAGTTTCGGCATTCTTACACCAAGTATATTTTTGCAGTCAGGAATAAGTCTTTCGCTGAACTGGCGGTATTCGTCTTCTGCCTCTTTACTAAGATACTTAACCAAACGGCTGTATTCCTTTTCGCTCCAGTTATCTAAAATAAAACTTTCAGCTTTCATTGCTCCACCTTTAATTTGTTAATTATTGTTCTGCAAAATTCATTAATGATTTTGATAAATCTTTATAAGCGTCTATTGCGCTTTCAAACAATCCCTCTGCATATAAAAACTCGCCTTCTTCACGCAAGAGATCTTGTTTTATATTATATATTTCGTAATTTTTCTGAATTTTATTTATTAAATATGTATGCTGCGCCGCAGCCATAAGCCCACACACTCCGTCATCTGTGCGCCCCTCTGCTGCCGCTTTTGACGCAATATACATTTTTTGGGTTGCATTTGCCATAGGATTGCCGTAGACTTTTTTAGTGCCGTCGTTCATTATTGCCACAACATCGCCCCATTCGCTATAATCTTCGGGCAATAAGCTAAGTTCTGTATTTAGTTTTGTTGATGAATAATATACCGTTCCTTTTTCAAATCTGTATTCAAAAATAGGCTCTACTGCACGATTTACAGGATGCGCCGCTATAAAGCACGCTTTAGCTCCGCACGGCATATCAAACTCAATTTTTGAAACGTCAAAGTTTTCTATTTCGTTTGCACGCAAAAGCTCGGCTTTTACATTCTCAGCCTCTGCTGCACAGCCGCAATCGCCCATTATATACTGCATATTAAACAGATAATGAGCTGCCGAATTGTTGGCAACACTATCATACACCAATGCTCCGTTTGCAGCACAAATCTTGCCTGCCCAGCCAACTCCGCGACCAAAATAGTTGCGGTCACGCGGTCTTAATACAAGAGTTTTCATCTCGACAGCCTTTCCGAATTTACCGTCTTTAATATCTTGCTTTAATCCGTTTATTGCATCGCTGTATGACCATTGATATCCTATATAAACAAACTTATTCGCTTTTTCTTTAGCTTTTTTTATAACCTCAATATCTGCCTCATCAGCACAAAGCGGTTTTTCGCAAATTACGTTTGAGCCGTTTTCTAAGGCAGTTAAAATATGCGGTGTATGTAAGAAAATAGGAGTAGAAATAACTGCAAGCTCCGCAGTATTTTCGCTATAAAAGCTATCCATATCCGAATAAATTTTAACCCCCATTTTATTTAAGTCCTCTAAATACTGGCAACCTGACGGAAACGGGTCTACTGCACCGACTAACTCCATTTCGTTGCACTTATTATCTACAAATTCCTTTACAAAATTATGTCCGTAGCCTCCAATTCCTACAAGTACAACTTTAGTTCCTGCCATAATAAAAATCTCCTCTCAAGTTTAAAATTTAACTGCTAAAATTATATATTATTTTAAAAATATAGTCAATCTGCAAAATCTTATTAAGCACTCAAAATCTTTGTTTTGCCGCTCAACTCCACCTTATGCGCGTGATTTTGAGGTATTAACATTAAAATTTTCTTAACCCGCTTCAACTAACGCTTTGTTTTCTGTATACAAAAAGAACTGTCTTGCAATAAGACAGTTCTTTTAATTTTAAAATTATGCCGGCATTTTATCTTTAGTTACATATTTGATAACAAAGAGTACTGCTAAAAGTAATACAACGGCTATTGCCAAAAGTGCAATTGCGTTCTGAATAAATGCTGCAATCAGATATACCACAAATGAAACGAGCGCAACAGTTATTGCATACGGAAGCTGTGTTGATACGTGGTTAATGTGATTCGACTGGCTTCCTGCCGATGACATAATGGTTGTATCAGAAATCGGTGAGCAGTGGTCACCGCAAACTGCTCCGGCCAAGCATGCCGAAACACCGATAATCAACAATTCACTTGTCGGGTCAAATATTGCTGTAACAATCGGAATTAAAATACCGAATGTACCCCACGATGTTCCTGTTGCAAAGGCAAGCACGCAAGCTACTAAGAAAATGATAGCCGGTAAGAAGTTAGCCAATCCTGCAGCAGCAGAATCCATAAGCATTTCAACAAACTCTGCAGCACCTAAAAGACCGGTCATATTCTTAAGCGCAGTTGCAAATGTAAGAATTAATATTGCAGGAACCATTGCAATAAATCCCTTAGGTACACATTCCATAGCTTCTTTAAAGGTTACAACTCTTCTTGCTACAAGATAAATAATTGTAACAACGAGCGCAATCAATGCACCCCAAGGCAGACCAACAGTTGCATCGGTGTTACCGAATGCTGTGATAAAGTCATCCCCTGCAAAGAATCCGCCAACATAAAGAAGACCAAGAATTGAGAATATAACCAAAACAACAACCGGTAAGATAAGGTCGATTACTCTACCCTTCGGGTTTTCTGCGCCAACTACATCATTATCTTCTGTTCTTCCGCTTGTGAACAAATCGCCTTTCGTCATTGCATTATATTCATGAAGCTTCATAGGACCGAAGTCAAACTTCATAACAGCAATTGCCACAACAAAAACAAGCATCAAAAGCGAATAGAAGTTATACGGAATAGCACGAACAAAAAGCTCGATTCCTGAAAATCCTGTTCCTTCGGTAAATTCAGAAACAGCAGCTGCCCATGATGAAACAGGAGCTATCATACAAACCGGTGCAGCGGTAGCATCAATAATAAATGCTAATTTCGCACGCGAAATTTTATGTCTGTCTGTTACCGGACGCATAACACTGCCAACGGTTAAGCAGTTAAAGTAATCATCAATAAAAATTAAAACACCAAGAATAAATGTTGCAATAGTAGCACCAACGCGTGACTTAATGTGAACCTCTGCCCAACGACCGAATGCAGCAGAGCCGCCTGCTTTATTAACCAACGCAACAATAATACCCAAAATTACTAAAAATACAAAAATTCCGGCTGTGCCTGCTGTTGCTGCGATAATACCTTCGTTAACCACATTATCGAGCGCACCTACCGGATTCCAGTCAGATGCTAAAAATCCACCTAACAGAATACCTACAAACAATGAAGAATAAACCTCTTTTGTTATCAGCGCAAGACCGATAGCAACAATCGGCGGAACCAATGCCCAGAAAGTCGCATAAAACTTGCTGACAACCTCTTCACCATCTTCACCTGTTGCAAATACAACAAGCGAGGTTGCAAACATTAAAACCAATGCTGCAATAATAGTGAAAATCGTTTTTTTGTTAAACTTTTTCATTTTATAATCCTCCTTATGCAATTATAGATTTATGTTAGCATAATTTACAATAAATGTCAACAAAATTCGACAAACGGCAAGCTGTCAGCTTCTCTTTTTTTCAGGCAACTGAACAAATATAATTGCCACAAACATAAGCACGCAGCCCGAAAGTTCACGAAGGTTTAATGCGCCGCCTGTAAGCTGCCATCCGCAAGCTACCAATATTACTGTGGTGAGTGTAGAAAATACAGATTCCAGGCTCATCAGAATTGACGCAGAAGTCGGGTCGGTATATTTTTGCCCCACAATCTGCAAAGTATAGGCAACGCCGCAAGACATAATTCCCGCATAACCGATAGATGCCCAGCAATTAAGAACCGGCGCAAGCTGCAAATCTTCAAATATGAATACATAAATCATATCTATCGCACCGCAAACAAAAAACTGCAGACACGAAAGCTTTACACCATCAACTTTTGGGGAAAAATAGTCGATTGTTAAGATATGACCCACAAACGCAAAGGCACTTATCAATACAATAACATCGCCCTTATTGATTGTAAGCTTTGAGTCTATGCACATTAAATACATTCCTATAACCGCTGTCACAACAGCTACCCAAATTGCAGCACGCGGCTTTTTACCGGTAAAAACACCTATTATAGGTATTATAACCATATAAAGCGCAGTTATAAATCCTGCCTTTCCCGGACTTGTAAAGACCATTCCATAAGTTTGCAGCGTGCTGGCTATACAAAGAAAAATGCCGCAAACAACACCGGCAACAATAAGGTTCTTATCTATTTTCGCAACCGCAGCTCCTCTTTTTTTCTTACCCATATCAAGAATAAATATAACCGGAAGCAAAACGACCGCACCCAAAAGACATCTTATGCCGTTAAAACTGGTTGCAGATATTAACTCTACTCCTTTGCTCTGTGCTATAAACGAAGCTCCCCATACAATTGCCGCTAAAAGCAGCATACTGTTTCCCTTTAATTTCTGATTTTTCATTCTTCATACCCCATATATAAAAATAACGCTTTAATTATACATTTTTCCAGTTTAATTGTCAATAAACAGTACATTTTTAATATTAATGCAATTTTATGCACACAATTTTAAATATTAAATATAATGTAATAGATATAAATTTATCGAAAGGAAGATTATTTTGGATAAAATGAACGAAATGACATTGTTCACACGCGTAGGATACGCATTTGTACCCATCCAGCAAATGAACGAGCTGTATTCACCGCAAGACGGCTTAAAAGCAGGCACTATCTTTCCGGAGCTTAATATTCCGCCATCGGAATATTCACCCGGTGCTAATTGAGGAGGAGCAAAATGAACAGAAACCAATTGCTTAAACAAATTATGGAGTACGATTTTGTACTTTACGAGCTTCAGCTTTATTTAGACACTCATCCAAACGACATGCGTGCACTCAAAATGTTCAAACAGGTTAGCGATACCGTATGCGGTTTAAGAAAAGAATTTGAGGAAAAATTCGGACCGATTATCGCTCGCAATAACGAATCATCAACCACATGGCAATGGCTTGAATCGCCATGGCCGTGGGAAAATTAAGGAGGAATTTATAAGTATGTGGCAATACGAAAAAAAACTGCAATTTCCTATTAACATCAAAACTCCAAACCCTAAGCTCGCCAGTTTTATAATTAGTCAGTATGGTGGACCAGACGGCGAATTAGCCGCATCTATGCGCTATCTTTCTCAACGTTTTGCTATGAAAGATAATGTAACAAAAGGGTTACTGACTGATATTGGCACAGAAGAACTTGCGCATCTCGAGATGGTAGGAACTATTGTTCACCAATTGACAAAAAATGCTACCACAACGCAAATTGAAAACAGCCCTATGGCAGCATATTACATTGACCACGGAAGAGGTGTTTATCCTGCTGCAGCATCCGGTGTACCATTTAACGCAATGACTTTGGCATCTAAAAGCGACCCTATTACCAATCTTGTTGAAGATATGGCAGCAGAACAAAAAGCACGAACAGTTTACGAAAACATTTTACGCGTGTCTGATGACCCTGATGTAAATAACGTTATTAAATATTTGCGCCAGCGTGAAATCGTGCATTTCCAACGTTTCGGTGAAGCACTGGACACCATTCAGCGCAAAATGTGCGAGAAAAAGACTATTGTTCCTGGGGTTAAGTTTTAAAGTTAAATTAAAAGGGGACTTACGTTAGTAAGTCCTCTTAAATACTTTATTTACTTTTATGTTTAATGTATTTACTCAGGTTTTGTTTCAAGCTTAAGCGGATAGTCACCTAATTTGTTAACCTTAAAGTTATTCTTTTTATATTCTACATAATCAAACTCTTCAAGTTCATCAATTGCGAGTTTATGGAATTCATAGAAGTTTTTCCACCATTCATATCCGCTGCCAAGCTCTGCGTTAAGATAAGCATCTGCTATATCACATCCCATTGCAGGAGCAACATAAAATGCGCCCATAGCAAGAACATTAACCCCGTTTCCGGTAATAGCACGAAGTGCTGCAGGAACACTTTCAACAACACCTGCGTGAACGTGCGGACATTTACTTGCAGCAATATGAATACCCATACCCGTACCGCAGAAAAGCAACGCTCTTTCAAATTCGCCCTCAGAAATCATAGAACCTACACGAAGACCTACTCTATGAAACATAAGGTCGGTATCGTTAGGATCAGAATCTGCCTTAACACCCATATCTGTAATTTCCCAGCCTTTTTTACGAAGATGTTCGCAAACTGCTTCTTTTAGCGGATAACCTGCAAAATCTGCACCTACAACTAATTTTTTATCTTTTATCATTTTCATAAAATTTCCTCCTTAAATATTTGTTTTAAAAGCATTATTGCAAAAAGCCAATGCATTTTTTCTGTAGGATGATTAATTCTGTTTGACAAAAGCCTTGTCACATCTACATCATTATCTTTTAATGCTTTCCACGTTTTATAGCAATCACATACGGGTATATTTTCTTTTTGGCAAAGCTCTTTTGCCTTTTCTATAAAAGCTTCCAGAGAATTATCTGCCTTTTCAATCATATTTTTGTAAACATCTCGTGTATATTCATCAGTTATCTCGTCGCTTACTTTATCTGCCATAAGGTTTGGTGTCATAAAAATAATTTCGCTACCACCGGATTTTAACTTTTTAAATATTTCTTTAAGGTCAGAAATATAGCCTTTAAGCCTCTCAATTCCGCAACAACTGTCATTTAACCCAAAGCATACAACCGTCAAATCAGGCTTATATGCACATACATCCCTCTCTATTCTTTGTAATCCCTGCTGAGCATTATTACCGCTTATTCCAGCATAAATCATATTTATCGGCACACTCGGATAAAGAAGCTGTATCAAATCGCGAAGCTTGGTGTGGTATCCTTCTTCTACACGAAATTCTGTCTGAAAACTTTCTTTGCCTGTTTTATAAAGTTCAAAACAGCCTTGCGTTACGCTGTCACCCAAAAAGGCAATTGTAACGGCAGGGCTACCCTGAATGTCATTTTGCTTTTTCTTTATTTTTTCAAGAATTTTCATTTTAAGCACCGCCTAAGTTTTTGTTTTACAAATGCATAGCTGTATGTTGTAAACTGTATTGACGACGGCAAAAATTTACCGCCCAGGTACGGTCTTTCTTCTTCAAAAATATCACAAATGTCCTCTGTAAGCCTTGCCGCCATACAATTAGCTTCATCAGAATCTGTTCCGTGACGCAGAATATCAGGATAATTCAAAAAGGTTTCGCCTTCATCCATAGCTTTAAGGAATGCTGCTCCATCTAATTTTTTGTCTGTAAATATTATTTTTTTAATAACCGACAACGAATCTATTACATTTATAATTCCTGCTATGTTAATAACACTCCAGTAATAACGTGCGCCACCATTATTAAAGTCCAGTTCTTTATCAATGCAATCATCCGTAAGCAATGTACGCATTGGCTGAGGCTTAGTTTGGGAGCGCACTTTTTGAGAGCGGCTTACCGCCTTTAGTACAGTTCTTATTTCATCGCTGCTAAATATAATAAAATTTTTATAAAAATCTTCAAAAGTGTATGAGTTTAGTAATTCTGAGTGCATAAATCTTTCAAAAATCAAAGCAAGGTTTATTCCTGCATCTAATGAACCAACATTGCTTATTCCTGCAAGCATTGTTTCCGTACAACCTCCACCGCAAAAACGCAATAAATCTTTTTGAGGAATTTCGGGGAAAGTTTTAGCCAAAGATGACTGATACAATTCTTCGTTATAAAAACTCAGTGAGCCACCGCCGGCTTTAACAGAATCTATTGCTGCATCCCATATTTCTTGCGGCATATCCTCTGTTACTCTAAGCTCTAAGCTCGGTCTTCTGATGCCCTTGCAAGCTTTAATACATTGCAATGTTAAAGGATTATAATCCGGACCTATCGCACCAGACCAGCCATCGTTTGCGTCTACGTTCTTAAAAAAACATCTTATAACGTCTGTCAAATCTTCACCTTTATAAAAGTCTATTAAGTCAGCATCCAATCTTCCAAGATTATCGCAGCTATCCATATAATATATAAAATTCCAGCATACCAGCGCCTCGTACAGAGTTTCTGCCGGCGAGAAAGGAACTTTCTGCAAAGCTTTATATAAAGCACTTTGACATTAATTCTTTTTTATCATATCAAGCGACCGTGTATGATAATTGCGTATTCCGCAAATAACATCTAACAATCCGTTACGAATATCATCATCGGCTACTTTTCGACACGTTTTTGATAGGAATCTAATCCCTCAGTAGCGATTCTTCTAAAATTCGGCATCGAATGGGTATACATATTGCCACCTATGGCATGTTCTACCGGTGGGAAAAAATTGTATCTAGCAAAAAGCTCCCGTGCTGCACCAGCCGCTATTTCATCCTTTTCACATAATTTTTTATAAGTAAATTCAACCGTATATGAATAATTGTGCCCGATGTACGATTCTTTTATTAATTTTCCACACGGATATAAAGGTTCTCCGTTATATTCTGGCAGTGTTATATTTTCTAAATATCTTCTGAGGTCTCTTGAATAACGAACGAACAATGAAGCATCAGGTTCTTCAAATAAACCCGCTCCGTAAAACTCGCCAATATTTTCAAATTTTTTTTGCATAATATCACCTCATCTTTTATTATACTTGCATTGTACAAATAATTTTGATATAATTATAGTAACAATCAATCAAAATATTAGTAAAATCGTATCAAATTTAATGATGGGGGGGGCTTTTTATGCAAACTCAACCATTAACCTTGCACGAACAAACTGCACATTGGGCGCAATCTGTTTTTTTTAAAGGAAATGAAAATGAATATATAAAATTATTTGTATATAACGATTACTCTATTGGGTATCACACCCACAGTTTTTATGAACTTAATATTGTTGTAGAAGGCGAAGGCTATCATTATATCGAAGAAATGCAATGTCCGGCACAAACCGGCAGTGTTTTTTTGATACCGCCATATGTTAAGCACGGTTATATGAACACAAATAATCTTTGTGTATATCATATGCTGATTCACAGAGATTTTTTAGACAACTGTTTTAGTGATTTTAAGCAAACAGAAGGCTTTTACCTTTTGTTTGAAATTGAACCTCATCTGCGTGCCAGCTACACAAAAAATATGTTTTTAACCTTAAACCCAAGTGAGCTTAACATATTAAAGCAAGATATTTCAACGCTTGAAAGTTGCAAAGGCATAGAATACGAAAACATCTTTATCAATGCCATTGCAAAAAAAATATTATGCCACTTATGCTTACTGATGACAAAAAAACGCCTTACCGAAAATATTAAGCTGAAAAAGAATAACGAATTATTAAAAATCGTTGATTGCCTTAACTACATACACCAAAATTATGACGAAAAAATAACTTTGGAGCAATTGGCGGGTATGCTACTTATGTCCAGAGCTACATTTATACGGCATTTTAAAAAAACATGCGGTTGTTCTCCCCACCAATATATTCAACAGTATCGCATAAAAAAAGCAACAGAAATTATGAAAAGTGGCAATAAAACCGCAACACACATTGCGCAAGAATGTGGTTTCTATGATGTTTCGCATATGCAAAAATATCTTAAAGAAAGAAATGCCAAACCTCATATTCGCAATATGATTTAATTCACAAACTGCATAATTGTACTATCCCCCTGTTACTAAAAACAACTCCAATAGTATCAATTTATTCTTTTTGCGCTTATAAAAAATAAATAGCCGTAAACCTACATTACATAAGGCTTTACGGCTACTCATTTAATTTACTGATTTTGGCAAAGCGCTTTGTCAGGTTAACGATGCCATAAACTCAAGAAGAGTTATGGTAAAAGGTTTTGAAGCATAAAAATCACATCAGAAATGCGGTTGCTTTTTTGCAACCGCATTAAACGAATAAAATAAATACAAAAATCATTATAACGAATGACCATTATGTTTATTTCAAATCTTTTTATTTTGACTATAAAATCTTCTGCGTCTCTTTATAAACTTAAAATGCAAATCTCCAAATTTATTTTTTTCTGCTGTTAAAATATTGGCGAGGAGTCATACCAAAGTAATTCTTAAATGAACGAATAAGACCACTTATATCACCAAAGCCGCACCTTTCTGCAATTTCGTATTCCGTTTTTCCCTCCTGAAAAAGTGTTAAGGCTTTTTTTAATCGACACTGAACAATATAATTATTTAATGTAAAACCGGTATGTTTTTTAAACATCGTCATAAGAGTTGTTCGTCCGATATGAAGTTTCCGGGCAAGTTCCGCCGCTGTTATTTTTTCGTAATAATGTTCTTCAATATAAACCATCGCCTGCATTATATATGAAGGCACAGTTATTGATAATGTGTTATTGGCAAATTCATCAATATAAGAAAGCAAATACAGAATAAGCAGTTTTTTTCTCATAAGATTGCTTTCGTTTTCTATTCTCGCAATTATCATTTTACAAAAGTCTTGTTGTGACGGGGAAACAGTAACAACCCTCCCGTTTTTATAAAATAATTTTGAAAGTATGTTATACTCCAAAAGAGAATTTTCGATAAATTCTTTTGAAAACAAAAGATAGAATCTGCTGTATAACATGTCAGGATTACAGGAGACAAAATGTGGAGTACCGGGCGGTGTGAGAATTATTCTGCTATTTAACCCCTAATCAACACAATCGGGCAAAAATATTTTTGCATTTCCCGAAATAATAAAGTTAATTTCATAGTAATTATGTTCATGGAAATCATTTATCGGTGGGTAGTAACTTTCCCTGTATTTGACATATACATTTTTCCAATTTGTATCACTATCATAGTTGAATATTAAATCTTCCATAGAATTTCACTCCTTCATTTTATATTACCATCAGTTTGAATGATATTCAATATTTTTTTAGGAAATCAACCTCTAAATATTTAAATTTTATAATTTTTTGAACGATTTGCAAAAAAGAGCGAACTTATTTCTCTTGTATTTTCATTTTAAATACAGTTATAATTTTATAAAAGTTATAAAAAGAGGAGCGATATATTATGTCTGTCGGAAAACGAATTTATCTTAAAAGAAATATGCCTGATTCAGAAATTTTAGAGAAGTTTCAAAATATTCCTGCAGCTAATGTTGCCGACTGCATGGAAAGAATTTGTGCAATGAATCCAAGAATAAGACTTATTTCAAAGCCCAAAAACGAAAATGTCGTTGCACCTGCATATACAGTTAAGGTTCGAGGCGGTGATAATCTGGCACTTCATGCTGCATTAACTTATTGCAGCGAGGCTTGTCCAAAGGCCGAGGGAGTAACAGATATAAAAATACCCGGCGAAATAGAAAACGAAAAAGAAAGTATCGCAAAAAAGGACGGCATAGAGCTTTCGGAAGCTGTAGCACTTGAACTTGATAAATTAGCAAGGCATTATGAAATTGATTTTTAGAAAAGTGAGGAGATTCCTTATGAATTCCTTAAAAATATCCGATATCCAACCATTTAAAATGCATGGGAATATATATTTTATTGGTTCATCAAGAGTTTCTGTACATCTTATTGATACAGAATGCGGTCTTGTTTTAATTGATACGGGATACCCCGATATGTACGATCAGATTTTATACAGCATGAAATCGCTTGGATTTAACCCTTATGATATATGTGCAATATTTCATTCTCACGGACATATAGACCATTTTGGCTGCACACTGAAGCTCAAGGAGTTAAGCGGTGCTAAAACATATATAAGCCGAATTGATAACGAAATTACAAACGGAACACTAAACTTGTCCTATGCAGATGAGATAGGACTTGAAAAAATAATATTTAATTGTGATGTATTAGTCGAGGATGGGGATACATATACTTTTGGGAAAACATCAATCAAATGCAGACTTACACCCGGTCATACTGACGGAACTCTCTCGTTTTTTATAAATATCCCTGATAATGACGGAACTATTACTGCCGCAATGCATGGCGGAATAGGAACAAATACATTAGCCATGAATTTCTTAAATAAATATAATCTGCCGTTTAAAAGTCGTGATATATTCAGAAAAGGGCTTCATTCACTTTACGAAGAACATGTTGATCTCGTTTTAGGAAACCACCCGTATCAAAATGATACCGTGGGAAAACTTCAAAAAATACAATCAGGTAATTCTATTTTGGATATTGACGAATGGAAACAGCTTTTGATTTATGCCGAAGATAAGCTTGATAAACGAATTCAAGCCGAGTCTTAAGAACGGTAATTTTCATATAGAACACATAAAAATACATACCCGAATTCCGTTCTAAAGCACATAAGCCATGACTACTGATCGCATCTGCAATATTGATTGTTGTCACACAAAACAAATTGGGGCTGTAGCAAAATGAAATTCATTTTGCTACAGCTCCTTATAATTGCAGTTCATTATTATACTACCCCAACAACCAATATAATAACGCTTATTCCATTTCATCAGCGGTGATAAAACGATAACCATTTTCGTTTAAAATTCTACCTAAAAGATAAAATTTTTCACAAATATCCGGCTGATATGCATAATAGTCAGGATAAAAATACTGTTCATGTGTTCCTGTACCGATAAAGTCATTTCCTATCAGTTTACTCAGCGCATCTTCTATCTCATTTAAAGAATTTAAATTAAGATTAGGACCACCGCCAAGTTGTCTGAAACGAATGCCTGTATCTTTATCTGATATGGATTTGTTTTTAAATTTAATGGAATCGAATTCTTCTTCAGAAAGATGATTATATCCGCAAAGCGCCGCCCTTACTCTTACATCTTTTGTATTTTTGGTATAGAGCATAGATTCCGGCTTTTTGTTTTGTCTGAGTCTTGCTGCATGACCATACGGCAAGCGATTATCATCGCCATCAAATTCCATTTTTGTGCCATAGCTGTGAGATAAAAATTTTACTCCGCAGTCATAAAGCGCTCGGCAACCATCTTTACTCATAGGCAACCAATGAGTCATTACCGCATTTGATATGCTCTTTTCACCGGCAAATCTCTTAATTTCGCCAACAATTGCCTCATAATTCGCTTTCACATCTTCATAAGATGCGTTTATATATGGATAATCAGGAAATTCTTGCTTTGCGTGAAATGCAAAACGCAGCCAGTCTTTAGCCTCTTCAAATTCTTTTTTGTATGTATCAGGCATATCTGCCAAAGTAAATTCGTCATTTCCGTAAAAGAAGTCGGTTCTGTAAAAAAGATTTAGCTGAACTGTCATTTTATAGTCATCGTGACCTTTTTTAAGCATTTTCATAAACGAATTGTCGTAAATTGACTTTGGCTTTTCTCTTGCAATATCACGCAAAACCCAAATAACATCGTCAATAAAAAAATATGCTTTTCTCATAATTTTTCCTCTTTGGCTATATTTTTATATTTCCGTTGTCCAGTCGTCATCCCACGGATAACGCATACGAAGAACTTCTCCGCCTCGTTTTGCCGATTCTTCTGCGTATATTCCCGGAAGTGTCATGGCTAAACCTTCTTTTAAAGAAATAGGTGCAGGTTCACCGTTTAAAAGTGCTTTAAAGAAATGGTCTAAAAGTGCATAATCCATACCTCCGTGACCTGTTGCCTTTTCGTTATCTGCATACTCAGGAGGCATAAATTCTCCGCCGATTTCTTTAAGGTCGGTATCAAGTTCTTTCATCGAGTTATAGCGGATAACAGGCTTTCCGAATCTGTCGATTCGCTCCATATATCCTTCTGTACCAAACACACGATAATTATGGTGACCGATTTTTGCGCGGCATCTGCCGTTTCGCATAAGACGGATTACAACTCCTGAATCTGTCTGGAACTGTGCACACATCATATCATCTTTTTTAAGTGCATTTACTTCGTCTGAATGTGGTCCTGTTCCAAAACAGCTTACCTTTCTTAACTCTTCGTCTAAAACGGTTAAAAGCGGTCCTAAAGAGTGTGTGCAATAGCGAATAGGAATCAGCAGTCTGCGCCAATCTCCGTTTTCGTTTAAGTGTATGTGTTCGTCACTCTTAGGTAAACTCCAATGTATGTATTCTGCTTCCATGCAGTATGGCTTACCAAGCAAGCCTTTTTTGTAAAAATCCTTAAGCAAAACTGTAAATTTCTGTTCATTCGGATTTGCACCGGTTGAAATTATAGCTGAAGATTCTTGCGCTGCTTTCCACAATAGTTCTGCCTCTTTTAAGTTCGCAACATTGGGAATGTCTGACAACACATTTATATTTTTTTCTAATGCCTTGGCACAAAATTCTGCGTGTATATCTGCCCCGGTTTCTACAATTACCACATCAAGATTCGCTTTTTCGAGCATTTCGTCATAGCTTTCGTAAAATTCGGTATCAGGAAAAATTTCAGAAAAGGCTGCGTCAGACAACCATTGCTTTTCGTACCAGTTTGACGGTTTTATATCGCAAGCCGCTGCAGGCACAACATAGTCAAAGCCGTCTGCCGCCAATTTAAACATCGCTCTGCCACGATGACCCAAGCCTACTACCCCTACTCTTATTTTATCCATTGTTTGCCTCCAAAATATCTGCATCTATTGTTTTACCCTTTATAGTACAAGCATTATATGACATTTTTGCATAAAGCATATATGGCGGATATTTAACTACTGAATGCACATGACATACATCAAAGCCACCTTCTTCGAGTGTGACCAGTGTGCCGCCAACCATTCCCGGTATGTGGCTGTCATAAACACCGGTTTTTAAACCATATATCCATCTTATTCCCTCATATCTTACGCAAGTGTTTATTTTATGGCAATGTCCGACAAATACAGCATCTACATTACTTTGCTTCATAGCAGATATAAAGTCACCCTCAACCTGTGTAAATGGTGTTGTGTAAGAGTCCTTGCAACCAAAGTCATCATCTTTTGCCTCTACATCCACACCAATTGTATAGGTTTTTCTGTCTTCGGTTAAATAGCCTTTTGCTATTTCCGCGTCTTTAAATGACTGCATTGGTCCGTGACACGCAACAAACCCGGGGATTGTTTTATTCTGCGCTTTATTTGCCAAAGCCGAATTTTTCTTGATTAACTCAACCTGGTCTGCAAAAATTTTTTCTTCTCTTATAACATCTGTATGATCATGGTCAAATTCACAGCCGTTTGAATCAACCATATGCATAATTCTTATAAGTTCGTCACCTACCGCTATACCTACCGAATAGTTGCAGTTGCCCGAAACTTCTCCTCTTTTAAACATACAGTATTTACTTTTTTCAAACTGCTCACATTGCCATGTAACACCCTTAGCCGATTCGTTATCGTGATTTCCGAACACAGGAGCCCACGGTATTTCTAACGAATCCATAAAATTACAATACCAGCTAAGCGAAGTACCTGCATCATCAAACGAACCATAAACTATATCACCGGTTACAAATATCATATCGGGCTTTGTCTGCGCAACAAGAGAACGTATATGAGAACCTGCCGATATTTCAAAGTTTTCAGGAGCCCACGCGGTTACTTCGGGCGGTGTAAGTCTTTCAGGATAGCGTCTTTGGGTTGCATCTATAAACTGCATATCTGTAATCTGTAAAAGTTTTATTTTAGTATTTTTTCTTGATTCATCCAGTTGCAAGACAAAATCGCAACCGTCAAAACACGATTTTTTATCGCCCTTTAATATTTTTGACATAACATTTCCTCGCTTTCTAATTACAGTTCCACATATCAAATCCGTAATTTTTCATTGCCATAGCCAGCATAAAATAGTAATCACCATAAATTACAAATTTATCTATTCCATTGCCTTTTTTAAGCATACCCTGAGTTGTAACATCGGTATCAAGATAGCTATCGCACAAGGATTTAAGCATTTTATCTGCCGCTTCCATAAGATGCGGTGTTGCTTTTGCTTCATTTAAAATCATAAATCCGCAGGATATTATTGCCGCTGCTGAGCTGTCGCGGTTATAAATTTTATTTTCAGGTTTAGATTCATCCCAGGTCGGCTCAGCATCTTCACGACGCATTTTTCTCGCCGGCAAATCCTCGGGCAGACGAAAATCCCAAACGGGTATATAGTCATCTTCAGTCAGATTTTCTAAAAACTTATCTGCTATTTTAACCGCAAGCTCGTAATATTCCTCATCTTTAGTATAAGCATACGCTGTAGCTAATCCAAATACAATCCATGCAGTACCTCTCGCCCAGTGCGAGCCGTTTGCAAAGCCGCAGCTGTTAGCTTCTTCTTTTAACGTGCCGTCAGGATTGAAAAACCACGCATGCGCAACTGAATAATCCTCTCTCACCAACGTATCTATACATGTTCTTATATGTGCTTTGGCAACATCATAATAAATTGTATATCCGCTGTCTTTCCACGCCCAGAAAAGCAATGCCGTATTCATCATAGAATCAATAATCATACGATATTCTTTGTCAAAGCTGTCGGCATCTGACCAGGCTTCTATGTATCTTCCGTTTATGTCGAATCTTCTGACCAGTTCATCTGCCGCTTTTAATGCGGTTAACCGATGATGTACATCTCCGGTCAGCATATAAAGATGCACGCTGTAGCAAAGATATAAAAATCCTACATCATGCATGGTTGCCGCCGGAATTTTAGAAATTTTTTCTTCGTATTGGTCAAAAAAGGAGTTCGCCCATCTTAACGCCTGAAAGTCTTTTTCGGTATGAGCCGCAAGTACAGACATACCTGTAAAAAATGAAGTACACCAGCACCATCTGCTTGCAAAAGTGCCCGTTGCCTTGTATTCTTTGCCGTCAGCACCCGTAATTTCGGGCAATTCGCCCGAAATCGTGTCGCGGTACAGCTTTGCTTTTTTTAAACATATATCATACGCTTCTTTGTAATTCATAACACAATCTCCTTAAATTGCCTTAAACTCACACGGCTTTAAGTTAACTTTAATTTCTTCGCCATTTTTGTTAACTGTCGCAATAATTTCTGAATCAAAATCGGTATTTAAAAGATAAACTTTATCTCCCTCATACACAGCAAATCGAAGTCTGTCGCTGCCATATACCTTAATATCGCACATTCTGTGAGTTGCGGTCATAAGCTCGCGGACAACTGTTTTATACATAGGATACACCGAACCCGAGCCGGGATAATCGAGCGAAGTCAATAAAATTGTATATCCTTTGCCAAGCTTGTTTTCGATCATAGCCACTTCAGGCTTGTCGTTGTCTGCCTCGTTAAAATAATGCGAACTCAGGCAGGCTACCTGTCCGCCTGCAAGCTCTGATTTTGCATATTTTACATAACCCGATGACAAAATCGGGTCTGCCTGCATACTGTCAACAGGATACATAATATCTGACATAATGCTGTCACAGAACTTAAATCCGCCGTTTGACATATAGGCATTTTCTGCATCAAGAACGCAACCGAATAAATCGCTGACGTCACCACCGTTTATAAGACTTATTTTGCCGTCGCGTGAGTTATTTGTATTAAGATGCGCAGCAGTCATTAAAAGTCTTCCGCCCTGCTTTACATACGCTTTTAAATTGTCATAAATTTCTTTTGTCATTGTGTTCCAGCCGGTGAATATAAGATAATCATACTGCATATATGCTTCAAGTGGCGAATTTGCATTAATAACATCGTACTGACCATATGCAGGCGCACCGCTTAAGTCTATGTCGCCATAGTTGCCGACGTCGTACCAGTTGCGTCTTACATTAATATCTTCCATTATTCTCCAGCTGAACTCGGGTGTAGAATATCCCCACTCAGGTTTATCGAACTGATTCCAAAGCGAGCTTCCTGCTGTCCAGCTGCTCCAGCCATCAAGATTACCCTGAATGAATGCTACCTTAGTTTTAGGACCGCCCTCAGGTCTTACGTCAGTTTCTAAAAACTCGCCAAATTCGCGCAAAACCGTTCTGTACTGCTGAGAAATTTCATTGTTGAAATCTATATCCATGCGGTGTGAAAAAATACACAAATCTCCGCTTTCGAGCAAAAATACATTTGAGCCGCACATATATGCATAATCATAAATCATACGCAAGCGCTTGCTCTTTAGGGTGTCGTCGTTGCGTGTTCCTGCATACCATTCATGAGCTATGTATGTTACAAACATAGGAGCATTATGCGCCTTTTGAACACCACGCACCATAGGCAGCATTATTTCGGGATTTCCGCACATTGCCTCGACCATAGGGTATGACATTTTCGATTCTGCCACATATGGCAAAAGACAGGTTGCCTCGATTATGCTTGTTTGTGTTTTAAGCTCTTCGGGCAGTTTTACTTTATCAATAAAACTATTTACATAATTAACAAATCCGTCTTTTGCATCCTGCATATTATCAAATTTTTCGGCTACAACGTCAGGATAGCTGAATGCTTTACAGCCAAACATACTGCCAAGCTCGGGCATAAAGCAGCCGATAAAATAATCGCCGGCAATTTCTTTCATTTTGCTTAAGGTATCCGGATTCATTCCAAAGTAACCCGAATGACCGCACGAAAATGAAAAATAAATTTTATTTTCAGTCATAAATTCGGCAAGCTCTAAAAACTTTCTGTCCATTTCTTCGCCTTTTACAGTTCCGCCATGAAAGCCCTGACTGCCGGCTGCAGAAATCGCCGCATAATTAACCTTGCTGTTTATGCAGCGCCATTTTAATTCATCTAATACCGTATCGATATTAAAATCATACTGCCCTATTCTTATACCATGCATAATGTTCATAGTTTTCCTCCAAATAGTTATTCTTTAACCGCACCAACCATAACACCTTTTACAAAATATTTTTGTATAAAAGGATATAAAACAAGCATAGGAACTGCCGATACAACTATACTTGCATACACAACAGTTTCTTCTGAATATTTAATCATACTCATATCTACGCTGTCATTTTTTGCGGCAAGCCCCTTTAAGTCTACGATAAGCTTTTTAATTACCACCTGAAGCGGCATTAAATTATCGTCGCTTAAAATAATCATTTCCCAAAAATAGCTGTTCCATCTTGCAACCGCATAAAACAGCGAAATAGTTGCAATTGACGGAAGCGACAGCGGCAAATAAATTTTTGTAAGAATTGTCCATTGCCCTGCTCCGTCGATATCTGCCGCTTCTTCTAAGCTGCGCGGAATAGCGGTAAAGAAGTTACGCAAAAGAATAAAGTTATACGCGCTGCAGGCAGAACCTAAAATTATAGCAGCACGAGTATTTAAAAGACCTAAATCACGATAGTTTAAATACATAGGGATTGTGCCTGCGCCAAACCACATTGTAAGAACTATTGCAAAGGTAATAATTTTTTTGCCGGGCAAGACTGATTTTGATAACGGATAAGCACCTAAAATTGTAACCGCCATTGCCACAGCAGTTCCTACTATTGTATAGAAGAACGAATTAAGATACGAAATCCATATCTGTCTGTCTGCAAATACATATTTATAAGCCTCTATATTTGCATCAATCGGAAACAGCACAACCTTACCGGTTAAAATCGCTTCACGAGAGCTGAACGAGGCGGATATTACATATACAATAGGATAAATGATACCTAAGGTAAGCAATATCATAAACACAGTATTTACAAAATAAAATATTTTTTCACCTTTTGTCTCTCTCATAATATCACCATATCCCAACCTCAGTAAATTTTTTGCTCAACGTATTCGAGCCCCAAACGAGCATAAGACCTATAATAGAATTAAACAGACCTACTGCTGTTGAGTACGAATAATCGGCATCTAAAAGACCGTTTCGGTAAACGTATGTTCCGATAGTATCTGCAACCTCGTAAGTAGCCGGCTGATAAAGCAACAAAATAGTATCTGTTGCCGAGCCGAGCATATTACCTATTCGCATAATAAGCATCGTCATTATAGTAGGCATAATACCCGGAATGGTAATGTGCCATATTTGTCTGAATTTATTAGCACCGTCAACTACTGCTGCCTCGTAAAGCTGGCTGTCGATTCCCGTTATTGCCGCCAGGTAAACAACCGAGCCATAACCCATAGACTGCCAGATGTTCATAACGGTGTAGATTGTTCTGAAATAATTAGGGTCTACCATAAGATACGGTCTTGTTCCTGTAAATTTTTCTATAAGCATAGGAATAATACCGTAAGATGGTGATAAAAGGTTAATAACAATACCTGCAACAACAACCGTCGAAATAAAGTGCGGCATATATGACAGGGTTTGAATAACCGATTTAAGCTTTCTTTGTCTTACTTCATTTAAGAGCAGCGCAAAAATAATAGGCATAGGAAAGGAAAATACTAAAAGGCTTAAGTTAAGCAATACCGTATTTTTAAGTGTTCTGAAAAAATACGGAGTTGAAAGAAAGCGCTTAAAATTATCAAGTCCTACCCATTCACTACCGCTTATACCTTTAAAAATACTGTAATCCTGAAATGCGATTACGTTTCCGTACATTGGCTTATACTGAAAAAGCACATAATAAAGAATTAACGGAATAAGCATTATGTAAAGGCTTATATATTTTTTAAAGTTGCGGTTTTTTATAGGCGCTGCAGTTTTTTTGGCAACACTTGTTTGCATACTCATCTTCATAACCTTTCTGCTCTCTTTTTTATGAATTCCGTTCGGGAGCACAAACGTTTTTAGGTACAACAACAGAGCGAAGAGAATTTTTTTGCATATCAATTCGCTCCGTTGCTGTAATTTTTAATTTTCAATCAAAGTTGTGTTTATAAAATTTACAAGCTTATCTTCTCTGTTTTAATGGAAGATATATTTTTACTTAATTATTCAGTAAGCGGTTTTAATGTTTCGAAGTCTTTCCATACAAAAAGCTTGTCGTTTGTGCCTACTGTATATGTTTTGTTAAATATTCCGTTTACAGGAACTGTTACATCATCAATAACAACATCTGCTAACTGATTGCCGTTATATGTAGCAGTAATAACCTTAATACCCTCTGCCTCGTCGTTTGTGTTGATAGCTTTAACTGTTGTATCCTCTTTTTCAACATCTAACGCACCGGTTCTGTTGGTGTAGTATGTAACACCTATATTATCAAGATATATTTCTGCAGTACTTGAATAAGAAACAGCATTTACATGCAATGTTACCTTATCTGTGGAAGATATGCTACTATCCAATGTTCCTCTTCGATATTCAACACCATCTACATAGGTTACGTACAGTGCGTTGTCCATATCTATATCTGTCGTAATTTTATATGTTTTCTTTGCTTTAAATACAGGACTTGCATCGCCCGAAGTTCTTTCCATAATCGCTCCATAGTTAGTACTATACCATGTATCTCTCAAATGGATGTTAACTGTAGCATATAGGCTGTTAGTTCTTAAATCGCAGGTCAAACGCAGCATTCTTGATGCAGCAGGAACACTTGTCGTTAACGGAGTATTTAATGTACCGTTAAAATCATACAATGTTGCTCCGCTAGCACTTCTTGAAAGCTTAAGCATTGTATTTTCTGCATTGTCCGGGTCTTGCATAGTAGCAGCAATCATACTTGTTCCGGAAACGTGTACCGGTGTTACATTTTGATCTTCGAAATCTTTAACGGATGAAGCATATACATCACCATATACGGTTGTGTATGTGTAAGGTCCATACACAGTAACATTACCGATAGCGTCTAAAACACTTACCTTAAGCTCATGTGATTTTCCAACATCTGCAAAAGGCATATCCCATGAATAGGGTGCAGTGCTGTCAGAATCCATTTCTACGCCGTCCACATAAAACGTTACCTTAGATACACCTGTTGCATTTGGGATTGTCAAAAATCCTGCACTTGCGCCCCATTTTGTATTTACATCCGCCTCATCAATAACAGAAACTGTTCTGTAATTTCTGTCGTTAATCAAAATGCGTTCACCGTTTTCTATTCCGTGAATAGCATATTTGGTTGCCTGTGTTGCATTAACTGTAATTTCTGAGGTAGTAACGGTAGAATTGTCATTTAAGGTTACAACTGCTTTAACAGTATTTGCACCTTCAGAAAGAGCTGCGTTGTCAAGCACATATTCGTTGCCTGTGTAGTTTACAGCTTCGCCTAAAAGCTCTGAGCCTTTATAAAACTCTACTTTAGAAACATTTTTGTTAAAAATTACTTTTGCTGCAAGCTTTGCGCTTGTAGAAACATTGGCATTTGCTTCGGGATATACAACAGAAGCAATAGGCTCTGCATCGGTGCAGGCATCGTCTGTTGTAGAGAAATTGTAAGATGCGCCTGCAAAACCGCCGCCTAATGCACTTGCAAGTGCATTTGATACTTCAACAGTATAGGTTTCGTTATGTGCTAATGCGCCTTCGGCAAATAAAACATCAATATAATCTGCGCCCGCGCTTACTGTTACACCTTCGGTAACTAAAGCTTCGTCAGATTTTTTAACACTAACGGCATGCGCTGCTGTGCTTTTAGCAATTGCTCTATCGAAGTTGATGCGGTATTTTGAAAGGTTGTTACAAACCTTAGTCTGATTATTCGGAACAGATGTGCCTGTTACCACAGGAGCAGCCGGTGCAGCTTTTGCAAAATATAAGCCGCTGATATAAAGCTCTGCATTTACATATGAATCGCCTTTTTCGCCACTTCCGCTGCAGTTATAACCATATGTATTTAAAGTAATTTTATTTAATTTTCTTCCAACATAGTTTGCCATAGATAATTTATGTACATTCCAGCCGGCTTTAATTGCTTTGTTGTCTGCGCTTGTGTTACGAGTAAGCAATGCACCTGCATCGTCGTATGCCATAAAGTTATAATTGCCTACATCTGCTTTACTGTAAAATACCAGATATAAGTCATAATCTTTAACAATCTCTGCAGCAAGCTGATTATTTACTATATATGTATTTTTTCCATAGCTGATGTTTTTAACGTATAATGCTTTGCTGCCATATGCTGCAAAATCATCAGTTACATTGCTGTCTTTAACAACAACCGAAGTAGAGTCCCATGCGCCTGTTTTCCACTGTTTAACATCATTGGCGCTGTCCATTTTTAAAACTTCTATTATGTCAGCTGCACTTTCAACCTTAATATTAACTGCTGCACTTTCTACAGTTGCACCGGCAGTTGTGGTTGCAACCGCTTTAACTGCATAGCTGTCTGCAGCAGGAGCATACCATATAAGCGAGCCGTTACCTTCGATTAATGTACCGGGAAGCTTGTCACCGTTTGCGTAAAAATCAACGTTTTTTACATCTGACATTTTAGAAACATCTGCTGTGAGCACGATGTTTGCACCCTCGGTATAAACTTCGCCCTCTGCTATTGTTCCAACTGTGAGCGTCGGCTCTGCTGCCGCCGCAGGAATGATGCAAAGGCTTAATGCCAAGCATAAAATTGTTACTAATGATACCAGTTTTTTCATATTTGTCATCCTTCCTTTATTATATATATTTCATCACTTATAGGACGCATTGTGTTCATGCTGTCTACTACAAATGCTTCAATAACGCTGTCTTCTGCCGCCGCAGGAATCGCAACCGTATGAGTTGTTTCACCTGCGCTTAAAGTTACGGGTGTTATACCAAACGGTAGAACTGCTTTCTTTCCGTTATATACTGCAACAACTATTTCGGCATCGACTGCCGCATCGGTTGAATTTATTGCCGTTACGGTAAGATTCGTTCCGTCATCTGTCATTTTAATATCTAAAGCTGCCTGCTCGGTTGTAAAATCCTTCTGATATGCCCCGGCCAAGCCCTGACCTGACAGATTTGCCACATTTGACAAAACAGTTATTGTGTATGTTTTATTACTCTTTAAAATATCGTTTATATAAACTTTACCATCCTTAACACTTACAGCAACATCTTTACCCGATGCTTTATCGGTAATTTTTACGCTGCCGTCAAGTGTTGCGGTATCAAGACCCCCATCTATAGATACCGTCATATAGTCAACCGTGCGCGAAACGCTGTCCGTGCTCTGCTCGTCTGCACCTTTAAACAGCTTAATGTCGCCAATAACTGCGGCCTTTTTAAGCATATAAAATTCAGCAGATTTTACAGTAGTTTTAGCATTTGCTCCATTGTGCGATACATACATTTCAGCTTTAGACGAAAATACCGACGCCGTAAGCTTTTTGGTTTCTACAAGCTCGCCGTCTAAAAGACAGCTGATTTTTCCGTTTTCAGGGTCGGCTACCGCACTTACGATATAAGCCTTGCCTGTCTCGTATTTTTTGCTCGAGGAGGTAGTTCCGTCGTTTTTAAAGGTAAACAGGCTGACCTCGCTCGAGCCTGCCACACCGACTGTAATGTTATGCTTTGTATCGCCGGGCACTACAACAACATCTGCCTGCCAGGGCGATATGCTTAAATTACGTTTCAAGGTTCTGCCCACTCTTGCAGTATCGTTTGCCTCTGTGGTAATAACCATTCCATCGTCGCCCGATGTGATTTTAGCTGTTTCTTTCGAAATGCTCCATTTTGCAATTGTCAGGTCATTTTTAAGAACCGCAGGAAAGCTTTTGCCCATCGACTGAACCTCTACAACCGCTTCTGCCTCGCCTGTAAGACCCATATCGTCGGTTGCAACAACCTTTACGGTATAAACACCCTCGTCAAGCGGAGTTTCGTGTGTATAGCTGAATTCTGCAAGATTTTCGGTCGCTGTGTGAATTATCTCACCGTTTAAGTAAACATCTACACTTACAACCTCGGTGTCAATATCTGCCGTTTTGGCTGTAACTGCAATCTTGGTGTCACCCTCTACTCCACCAACCGATTTATACAAAAGGCTCTTATCAACAGGGGTTTCGAGCGTTACCGTAGGAGCTTTGTATTCCATTACTCTTATGGTAACGGCATCAGTAACTATCTCTGCTCCCTCGTTATCTACTGCCTTTGCTGTAATTTTATAATTTGTCATGGTTTCTTCTGCCGTTGTCCATACAAATGTGTAAACATCAGAATCAGAAGTGGTGCGGCTGCCTTCTATCAGTTCTCCGTCACAATAGAACTCAACATAGTCAACCGTTCCGTTTTCATCAGTAGCTACAGCCGAAAGTGTAATTTCATCTTTAGGAGTATATCTTTCACCATCAGCAGGTGCAGTAAGCTCTGCAACCGGAGGTATGTTTTCAAACTCTCCTCTTGTTCTGAATGTCAAGGTATACGGCTCAAATTCCATACCGAATATGTCGTACACTCCTGTTCCCATAGATACAGTATAATTTGTGGCATACTCTAAATTTTCGTCAAAAACTATTGAAAGAGTATCTCCGCCGTCAGCTGTTTCTAAGTGATATGATACCTCGGGTGTAATTGTAATTTTTTCTTTATCGGGAATGCTTATTGCCTTTGCTCCAAGATTAATCTTTCCGACATCGTTTTTAACAAGCTGTGCGCCTTCTTTTACCGAGCATGTTGTAATTTTCGGTACAACAGGCAACTGGTCAGATAAAAATACACCGCTTACCCACAGCTTTGTGTCTATGTATCCCTGGCTGTTTGATGGCATTCCGTAGCCCTCTGTACCGTATTGCACAAGCTTAAGCTCGTCATTTCGGTTCGCCTCGGCAACAGGAATCGAAATAAGCTCCCATCCGCCTTTTAAGGTTTTCTTTACACCGGTAGAAGATACCGTGCCCTTTGTTGAGCTATATGCCCATCGAATAGCTACTGCGCTGTCTCCCGGCTCGCTGTAAATCCAAATATTAATGTATGCAGCGCCATTAATGGGTACATTTAAGTCTTTAAATTTAAGATAGTTTGTTGCATCTAAGCTGCCACCATTACGAATATCGCTGATTTTAAGCGAATATTTACCCATACGGACATAGTCGGTGGACAAATCTGCTTCGGTAGGAGTATAGTTTCCGTAATACTTATATCCTACGTTTGCCAAATCATCTGCGCTGTCAAATTTCACAACAACAATATCTGCAGCAGATACTGCCGGCACAGCAATGCTGATTGGTAAAATCAGCATTGCCAGCATAAGAAAATATGATAAATATTTTTTCATGGCTTTTCCTTTCTGTTTTAACTATTGGGTAAATGCACAGAATTCTTTTACCGATACCCAGTTAGAACCTTTACTGTTTCCGTAGAAGCTTACTCTTACATAGCGTGCAGGCACAGAACCCATATCAAAGCTTTCATAGTCTGTTGTCGTTCCGCTTGACGAGCCGTTAAAGCATTCTGTAAAGTTCACGCCGTCTGTTGAATATTCGAGTTTGAAGTTCTCTTGACGTGATGCTCCGCTTACGAATGACATTTTAACCTCTTTAACAGTCTTAACCTCGCCAAAATCGACCGTAACTGCTCCACCCTGTTCATCTGTTGCAAACTTCGTTGTATCATTTGCGTCAAACAGATTTGCAGCTGCATTTTCAGGCTGCGGTTCGCTTGTAACAGTATATCCTACAATAGGAATCTGCTTGTCGTTTAAGAATTTTCTCGTATCGTTTAACGACGTTATCGAGAAGGTGTACATACCAACGTTTTCGCCCTTTTCTGACATAATAACCGTTGTTATACCCGGAACGGTTGTGCTTTCAATTATCTCTAACTCGTACTTGTTATCTGCCGTTACTTCAATCTTTGGAATATCAGATTTTTCTGTAACAACATCTAAGTTATAGTTATAAACTCCGGGAACGAACTTGTCATACGTCACACCGTCAACCATTACACCGGAAAGCTGCGCACGTTCTGATTCAACAGGCAACCATTGCTCCATAGGTATATTTTCGGGAATTATGCTCGGTGTCGTTTCTTCACCAATAAGCGGTTTAAATACAACCGTCATTTTAAAGTGGTCTGTGCTCGGATTGCAAATAGCAAGCTTTCTGTATCCGTCATTCGCTGTTTGAAGCGGCGGCGGATACGTTACGCCATCTATGGTGTATTCACGCATTGGTTTTGCATCTAACACCTGGAAGGTTTCATCTCCGTCTGAAATGATAGACGCCCATATACGCTTGTTATTCTTTGAAAGAATAGCCGACCTTCCATCCTCGCTTAATTGAATGTCTGCTTTAGTAATCATTGACCACCAAAATTCCATCGGTGTTTTTGCCTTAAAATTATCCTGAACGATAATGTGGTTTTGTACCTTGTTAAGCTGCACACCGCGTACTGCGCAATCATAATTTGCATTTGATTGGGTCAATTCCATAATTGCATATGACATTGTGTCGCCAAAAGAATGCTTCACAATCGGCGCTTGAGCTGTTTTAACCATATCAAATCTGGTTGTACCCAAGCCTGCAATTACAACATTGTGACCCTCTGCTTTGTTTCTGAAATAGTCGTGACCGCTATATGGGTGACCGGCTACTGCATCATTTTTGTTGTATGCGCCATAACCTGTTAAGTTATAATCTTCTTTAGGTAATTCGTCTGCCCAGCGTTCTCCTAACATATCAAACTGGAATGTACCTACGTCTAAGTGACCGTGACCGTCATTGTTTCCGCCGCCGTGGAAAATTACCGAGGTATCACTTTTTTCCCATCCTGTTCGCATTGTAGCTGTGTTAAGCTTAACAAAGAAGCTGTCACCTTCAATATTTGAAAGACCGCCATCTTCTCCGTCGGTATCAAACACCCAGTTAATAACGTCAATCATAGACGAGCTGCTCATATTATTTTTTCTAAGCTCTGCTATGCTCTTATCGCCTGTATAATTTGCGTGCCACATAAACATTCCGTGGAACGGGCTCTGCGTTGCCGCATCTCCTAAAGGATAGCCGCCGGTTGAGCCGTTTGCACTAAGAGCATAATAAATTGTGTTGTCAAGACCGGGAACCTCGCTTAAACCGAAATCATCACCAAAGGCACAATTTAAGTTAGCTAATGTGTACGGAAGAGTATCACAGGTATAAAGCCAATACGAAAGGCCTTCAGGGAATCCGCCGTCAGGTGCAAATGTTAAATATGCAGATTCTACCGAGCGAATTGCACATTCTAAAAGCTCTGCACAACGTTCGGGATATTTATCCATTAATGCAATAGCGCAGCCTATTAAACCGTTATTAATAATAAGAGGCTGGTTACCTGAGTTTGCTGCAAACGCAGTTTGTGCATTATAATAAGCACATGCGTAAGAATATTCGTATTCGTCGAATATCATTTCGGTAATAATCTTTTCGATTGTTTCTTTCTCGGTTTCAGTCCAGTCTTCATACAACCAATCGTACATAGGTGCAATACCATTGGCACTATTACCTACGTCAAGACCCTCAATCGGATGCAAATCTGGAAAATCATTACTTATTACATTAATATTGTCTCTGATATAGTTAATATATTTTGGGTCGTTTGTTAACTTATAAGCCAATGCACAATGCATACCTATATTGTATAACTTGCCCGAAAACGATGCTCTCTGTCCGTCGGGCAGCGTATACTGAACCAAACCGGTTTCTATTAAATTGTCGGCTTTACCAATTAAGGTTTTAATCAGGTTTGCATATTGCTCATCCTTTTCAATGCCTGCTTTAATGGCATCAAAGTCGTTTAATACTACTCGCGGATGTTTTCCTTCCGGATTGTTCTGACGATATTTTTCAAGAATTTCCTCTTTTGTAGGTCTGTCATAAACCATAAAGAGATCTATTCTTTTCATCATTTCATCTTCATATGTTCTTGAATGCGCATTCGTGACCATCGGACCAAAATCTCTGTCGAATGTTATTTCGTCGCCAAAGTTCAGCAAATATTCCTCTCGTCTGTACTCTGCACCGAAAAAGTGTGTGAGCACATCGAGCTGCATATAAAAAGCATTCTTTTTAATCGTAGCAGGATAGAATAACTTCGACGGTTTTCCGTTCACATAATAAATATTTTCGCCATTTATTGCCTCAAGCGTTTTTCCGTCGTATTCAAGGGTCAATTTACCTAATTGTGCGTCCCACGAAACATCTGCACCAAACACCTCGGCAATACCGCGAGCCGGAGCAATAAGCTTTTCGTTCTCTTCTAAAATAGGAGCAGGCATTTTGTGCATTACATTGTCTTTGTAGACCTTGTTGCTGCCAATTCTGGCAAGGAACTTATTATAAATGCTACGATAAACAAATTTGTCGTAACGATAAAGTCTGCCCACTTCATACTTTTCGTCAGGATAAAGAGGACTGCTCTGCCATTTTTCAAGCTCTGCATTAAAGCTATCATCACTTAATCTTTTAGAGCTTTCATAAATTTTAATATCGTCTAAATAATACTCTGTGTCCTCTTTAGGACTTGTTATACGCCATTCGCAAAGGTTTGTAAGTGTAGGAAGAGCAACATCAGCCCCATATTTGTTATTATTAATATAGACACTTACGGTAAATTTGCTCATATTAAACACAAATTCAATTTTATACCACTTGTTCTTTGCAAAGGTTATTCCGGGTATTTCTTTTCCGTTAACCGAAAGCTTATCGGTTAATTCCATAAGCTTAAAAGCGCCGTTATTGCTATCTAAATAACGTGTATTTCTGGATTGTAATGCATCCTTGTAAATGTACATATTTTTAACAGTTGTTGTTTCTGTCAAATTAATGTTCATACTCATTACAAAGTCTTTTGTAATAGGTGCGTGATGCCATGTGTGTCTTAGGTATGCTCCATCAGCATTTCCTAAAATCTTCATCGCCTTATTCTCTGCATCGTCAGTTTTGGCTGCAGTTGCTACCGAAAAATACTGTGCATATGATTGTTTTGGATAATAAAAGCCGTATGCATTATCCCCTATCTCTTGTGCTTCAAAATCTTTTGCAAGATATATAAGCAACGGGAAATCAGATGTTTGCGCAACTGCCGACTGCGGCAGGAATGAACAAAGCAATGTTAAAATCAACACTAAAAGTGTACATTTTTTCATATTTGCTTTGCCCCTTTACTTGTTATATTTTTCGTAAGCATTCTGTCTTATTTCAAGTAATCCGTTCATACCGAATTTATCAAGCTCGTTTATGTATTTATTCCACGATTCATCAGTAAATGCTACTGCACCTAAAACCCATTTTTGCAGCATTTCTGATGCATAAGTATCAATCTGTGTATCAATATTATTGCTTTCTTTAGCTTCTTCATCTGCTATAACCATTTCAAGCGGCGGAACCTGCTCTACTATATAGTCAGAGTTTTCATACATTGTCATACCGTCAACAGCAATCTGATTAATCCACTGTTTTTCGTACTCAAAATCCTGTTTAAAGCCGATATCCATCTGAATACCAAATTCGGCAAGCTCTTTTTGTACGTTTTCTTTTGCCAAAAGCTCTGCTTTAAATTGCGGCTTGCCGTCTACCATATCATAGTGAACGCCCTCAACACCGAAGTTCATAAGGCGGTTACCGGTTTCGCTATACCAGAAATCGAGATATTTAATTGCTTCTTTTATATATTTAGAGCTTGCACTAACGCCCCATCCATATAAAGAAGATTCAGGTCTGCGGCGAAGCTCAATACCGTTCGGAGGAGCTATCGGTTTAAATTCAAATCCCGGAATACTGTCTTTTAAACGGTCATTAAATTTTGCTGTACTGCCAAACCAGTTGTTTGTTGCGCCGCCGATGTTATCGGTAAGCATTTTTTCACGAGGGTCTTTGCTTCTTGTTAAAATTTCGCGGTCAATTAAGCCTTCGTTATACCATTTGATAATGTTAGTAAGCGCTTCTTTATATTCCGGCTCGTATGGACCGTATTTGATTTTTCCGTCTGCTACATACCAGTCAGGACGTGCATTCCAAAGCGGGAAAAGCTCGTTAAGGTCTGCTCCGAAAAACGGAACTTCATCTGCCTGACCATTGCCGTTGGGGTCTTTTTCTTTAAACGCTTTAAATACTGTATAAAGCTCTTCTGTGCTGTCAGGAATCTCTAAGCCAAGTTTTTTGAGCCAGTCTGTACGGATAAACCAGCCTGTGCTTGCGCTTCCGCCCGGGATGTGCGGAATGTAATAAATATTTCCGTCCGATGCGGTAATTCTTTTCTTAATTGACGGATTTTCTTCAAGCATTTTTTTAATATTAGGTGCACATTCGTCAAAATATTCGTTAAGAGGTACAAATGCTCCCTCAATGCCGTACTGTGAAAAGCCCACCGGGTCATAAGTTTCAACAATATCAGGAATATCTCCTGCTGCTAAAGCTAAGTTAAATGCCTGATTAAAATCTGTGTTACTCTTAGAAACTGTAACCCTGGCAGAAACATTTGTAAGCTTTGCTGCTTCTGCAAAAATTTTCCACTGACCATCAGCCTCTTTAGACGACGGATAGAATACTGTAAGCTCAATCGGTTCTTTAGAAATTAATGTTTCTGAAGAAAGGTCAACATTATTTGTAGCACTGTTTTCTTTTTTGCATCCTGCAAACTGCAACGTCATTAAAGCTATAAGTGCGAATAAGCCTATTCTTTTAAATATTTTCATTTTGGTTTCCTCCTGTTTTATAATAAATTTTAGTTAACTGCTATTGATAAATTACTGCATCGCCCTGATAGTTGTTACCAAAACGAATTACTATTCTTGCATAGTTTTGATTGTCATGCAAGTAGTCCATGATTTTTGCAGGACCTTTTACCTTTCCTTCTTTTTTATTGATATCAAAGCTTAACAAACGATTATTTCGTCTGTTATAAGGAATAAAGTTAAATAAAACCTTGTTTTCTTCACCCGGAATACCGTTTTCAAATCCACCCTCATAGGTTTCTATAAAGTCTGAGCCTGCCGGTGCATTGTAAACGTGCAGGACGCGTACTGCAACTGTATCAGCTCTGCTGCTGCCGACATATTCAGGATTAACGGTATCTGTTTCAAAATCATAAATTTTCTCAAAAGCAATAATATTATCTATTGTATCGAGCGAGAATATCCCTATATCTCCCGGTGAAAGCTCAGGAAGCTTAACATCATCATTTACAAAATAATCTACCTTTGAATTGTAATAATATCCACTAAGCTTAACTTTAGCATCGCCATCTTCATCTGCAACAGTTGAAATCTTTTCAACTAAAAAGAAATAGTTTGATTTACTTAACTCTGCCGTAGCGGTTTTGTAATAAACCATAACCGCCGGAAGAATATCATTTGCATCTGCAACATAACTTTCGAATTTGCAGCTTGAACCATCTTTAAAAAGGGTTGTGTCGTATTTTGCTACTGTAAAATATTTATTATCATATTTATCCATATCCTCAAGCGGAACCTGGAATATCGGAACTGAATCTGAAAGCGCATAACCCGATGCATACACAGCCGAGCCGTAACCATGGTCGCGAAGGAAAGCATCGCCCATCTCGTGGTAGTTATATTTCATTACAAGTTTGCTTGAGCTGTCTTTTCCTGCTGTGTAAAGACGTTTTAAATTACCCTCGTCATCGGTCATATAATAAACGACCTGCGCAGTATCGGAATCTGCACCTGTATTAAGATTTGCTTTTGTCTTTTTCAAATATTCAGCAACATCTTTAACTTCGACCGGTTCATCATTAATGCGAATCTTATCTTCAAGATAGTACTCGCTGACAACACTGTCTGTTGACAGAATTTTAACCATCGAGGTTGTTGTAAGTCCTCGCGTTTCGCTTGCCGCTTTTATAAGAAAACCAAGCTTGACTGCCTCTGAACCTTTATCTGCCCATACAATAACATCATTATTTATTCCTACCGCTGCATCCTGACCGCCTTTGATATTTTTCTTCATTTTTTCGGTCATATTTCCGTGAAGGTAATACACTTTACCCTCGGCATCAGTTGCCTCATTTGCAGATACAGAAGCTACTTTAATACCCATGGGCAAACCAATCACTTTCATAACAAGCACATCACTTTTATCTGTTGTGCCAACTCCCACTATCGTGCCCTGGCTTAATGTTTCAATATCAATTTGCGAACCGTTTAAATCGCTGACAGACATAAGCTTTTTATCGCCGTAATTTACTGAACCGTCTTTTAAATAAAGAATCTGACGTGTCGTGTCTACGAAATCTACCTGTTCATATGTATAGTCCTCAATAAATACTACGTCTGCTTCTCCGTCATCATTATTATCTATAAGAACAACATTATCTGTAAAGCTTTTAAGCTTTTCGTTCACATCAGCACTAAGCAGCGAACCATTCATAAATATATCTGCATTTGTGCTTATATCCACGCTTTCTTCATCGCCGTTTGCATCTGTACCTATTACTTCATTTTTATTAATCTCAACTATTTGGTGCTTTGCAAATTTATATACCTCATTATCTTTACTCAACGTAAAATATACGAGAGACTTTTCTTCTCCGACTAGCTCGTAGTAATATTCTACTTCATAGCCGGCATAAGCAAATATATCAGAATTTTCGGTATAAATTACATCTTCTCCGATTAATATTCTTTCATCTGATGGCTTAAAATAGGATTTTAAAGAAAGAATATTGTTCGAATTTACAATATCTGTTTCTTTATATATATCGTGATACTCTGTAAGTACTGTAACATCTTCTGCAAGCTTATATTCTACATATCCTCCGGCTACTGCGGTCGGCAGACAAATGTCAACATCGAGTGCATTATATAAAATTCTTATAAGCATTTGACGTGTTAAGTCTTCGCTGTACTTTGCCGAAATGCCCTCAAGCAGCCCGAGCTCGTTTGCAACATATATATATCCGCTTGGATATCCGCCTCGCGCCTGTGCTTTAAAATCATATCCGAGCGCAACAACTACTGATTTTATAAAATGCTCAAGTAATATCTTTTCCTCAGGAGCAAACACTCCGTTTGCTGTACCGCGCATTAAACCTAAATCTACCGCTGTGCTCACAACACCTGCATATTCATAATAATCCGGGACATCTATAAACAAATCGCTTACTGTTCCGGACACACTATTTATGTCATGCCCCAAAAGTGATACAAGCGATTTTGCTGCATCAATTCTTTTTACTGCGTTGTTGTCTTCAAAGAAAAGACCGCTGTCGCTATAAAATGAATATATACCAAGTTTGTCTAAAAACTCTGCATACGCTTCATTTGCCGGATCTGCAAAAAGCATATTATCCTGTGCGACTGCCGTAAAAGGTGTACATATGCTAAAAAGCATTATTGCTGCAAGCAGCATTCTTACACACTTAAACTTTTTCATTTAGTTTACCTCCCACTGCAATATTCTGATAATCTGTAAATTATAACCGCCGCCTCGGCTCTGGTAGCATTATTTTCAGGAGCAAAATTACCATCACCGGTTCCGTTTATAATACCGGCACGGGCTAAAGCTTTTACGCTTTCTGATGCGTAAGGTGCAATTTTATCTTCATCGCTGAAGCTAACATCGTCGCCTTTAATATTAAGCTCTTTAAGCTCTATTATTCTATTACAGAACACCGCCATATCCTGACGTGTAATTTTCTCATTTGCTCCGAATTCTGTTTCGGATAATCCGTTAGCTATTTTGTTTGCAACAGCTGCTGCAATATATTCATATGACCAATGACCTTTTGGAACATCTGCAAAATTTATGTCCGAACTTCCCATAAGCGAGAATGCACCCGCAAGCATTTTAATAAATTCTGCTCTTGTTACCGTATCTGCAGGAGCAAATATTCCTTCTGCTTTTCCGTTTACCACCGTTTTTGCCGCCAAAACAGTAATTGCAGTTTTTGCCCATTCATATTCGCCCAAATCATTAAATTGCTGAATTTGAGGAATAGGATTTGTTGTTATAAGGTTATCATTCACCTTGAAATTCGAGGTGCTGCCGCCACCTCCGCCGCCTCCGCCATTTCCGTATGTTTTCTCTCCGTCCGTCAGATCGTCATACACAGATTCTGCTGCTTCAGCCAGCTTTTCTACGGTATCTATGTTTTCTTCAAACAGTTTCTTTTTAAAATCTTCAAACTTTTTGTCTAAATCGCTGTATTTATCTAAGTCAAGACCTAAAACATCATTGTATTCTTCGAGCAATTCGTATTTTTCATTATAGTTTGTTGCCTTAGATATTTCATTAACCACTATTGCTCCGTCTCTTGCTTTTGCATATTCGGCAATACCAAGCTCAAAACGTTTTCCGCAAAGCTTAGAAAGTACAGCTTGCTTTTCATTATCGTTGTAAAGCTCATATACTTTATATGCTTTTGTGTCTGTTGCCGCCAATACATCTTTATTGTTCTGCTCTTCATTCAATATTTTTAAGGATGTATCTGCCTTTTCAACAGCCACTAAGAATTTTGCCACACTGTATGCAGATTTAAAATCAGCAATCGAATCATAAGTTTGTGCATCTAAAAGCTTATTTAAAAGACCGCTTGCAGATACTGTGTTATACTCAGCCAAATCTATTAAAAGCACATCAGCATCAGCAGTTATTACCGCAGATATTTCCTCTGCTCCGTTAAGTTTTGCCAATACTGCGTCAACCTCTGACTCAACTGATTTATATATAGCTTTAGGCTGTGTAAGCTCACCGTTTTCTGAAACTACCGCTGTAACTTTTCCGTTATAATCAAGCGAAAATACAAATTCATATGTACCATCAGCTTTAGTTTCGGTCTGACGGGTGTAAATTAAATCACCTTGTTCATCAGTAACTTTTAATGTTATTATCTGACCGCCTTTTTTAACAGTCGTGCTGCCTTTAACGCACAAATCTGTTTCTCCGCCATCGTAAGATATTTCAAATCCCAATACCGGCTGCGATGACAGTAAAACCGCAGATGCCGCAATAGCAGAAAGCGCTCTTTTCATTTTTTCAAACTTTGCCATAGTCTTTCCTCCTTACATTTATCGTTAATTCTATTTTAGTGGCGCTATAATAAAAATTCAATAGACACTTTTTAACAACTGTTGACACCTTTTAACTTTTGCGCGAAATGGCGCTTTTAAGCACCTTTCATGAAAAATTTACCATCATTAAAGCTTAAAAATGTCACTTGAAATTTTTTAAATATCTATGTTATAATAATTACAATTGTTATATGCTTTACTTATGGTATAATTCGTTAATGAAACAATCGATATTATTAATAAGGAGTTCATTATTTTGAAAAAAGCAAGAAATTATTATTCTAAGATTTTCTTAGGCTATATGAGTGTACTAATTACTTTGTGCATAATTATAGGCGCAGTCGTTGCGTATCAGATGTACACAGACAAAAAGAATCACGATGCGATGGTAAGAACTTATTTCGAAAATAATTATCGCGAAACTGAATCTAAAATTCAGATGTTCGAAAATATAAGCAAAGTTATGTTTGAAAATGAAGAAGTTCGTTATTTTGCAGACAACAGTTCAGATAACTTATATTACAACTATCTTAGGGTATGTAAGGATATGGATTCATATTTAGATATTCTTACTAATTTGGGTGCAACCATTAATCTGACCGATTTGAAAAGCATTTGTATAAGCCCCACAGGAACACGGTCTTTAGATGATTTTTTTGACAGTATATTTCTAAACAATGAAGACATTGCCGTTGTAAAAAATATGCAGACAGATTCTAAGCTTTTTATTGGTGACAACTCAATATATTTTACTTTCGTTTTTAAGCATCAATATTTATCAGGAAATGTCATTTACAGCTTTATATCAATAGACAGTAACTTTCTTTTACCTATAAGCGATGACCGGACTTTATTTTTGTTAGCAGATAAAAGCTTTGATATAAGCAACGACAGTCCTAAACTTTCTAATGCCCTTTCCTCGCTCGATGCAAACGAAAAATGGTATAACATTTCGGATAAAAACCTTTATATAAGAAGTTCTCAATATCTTGATGATGCGATTTATTTTTATGAAGGACTAAATAATTCTAACATTTACAGTTTTATTTTATTTGCTATTTTATGGGCAATGCTTTTACTGTCCTGCAAAAAAATTGCTGCATGGCTTGCCGATAAAATGTATACTCCCATCAATAGAATAATTGATATATTTGGTTATGTTGAACACTCTGACGACATCGAATTTTTGGATAAATCAATAAAAAAACTTATTTATAATAACCAAATGCTTGCAACACAGCTTAACGAAAGCAAGGCAAGTATAAGAAATGGCTTTATTGTTGATTTGCTTTACGGTGTTGTGTCTGAAGATACAGCAGAACAATATATTGACGAATATAAGCTTTCGTATCTTGATACAAAGTGCTTATGCATAACCTTTGAGTGCGATTACAATGAGCTTAAAAGTAATATAAACGAATATAATAACACACACTTAATTCAAAGCAATTACATCGAAACCTTAAAGAAAGCTCTTAACGAGTCTCATAAAGGCGAATTTATAACTATCGATAAATCGAAATTTGTTTTTATAAGCTCAGAAACCTCAAAATCAGTATTAAAAAATAAGCTGTTATCAATTCTTGAATTGTCGGAAGAATTTTATAAAATCCATCCGTTTATAGCCATAGGCAGAACTGTAGACAGCGTTAAAGAAATAAATATTTCATTTAATGATACAGCTAAAATACTTACCAGAAAATTTAATTACATCGAAAAATCTATTACGTTTTTTGATGATTTGCGAACAGAATCAAATCTTTTTTACTATCCTATAGAGATTGAAAATGCTTTGATTGAAAACATTTTATACGGCGATGAAGAACAAGTCGATAAGATTGTAAGCGAGCTTTTGAATATAAATCTTTACGAGCTTTCGCTTGATAAAGACAATATAACAGAATTTAAATTTGCAATAACTGCAACTATAAAACGTATTGTAAAAATGATGAACAAATCTGTTACTGAGGTTTTCGGAGAAAATAATATTATATATTTAGACATAAGCCATGCAACAACAGGCGAAGAGCTTGCTAATAATATACGCGATATTATTCATAAGCTGTGTAAATTTAAATCTGACAGTTTAAACTTAAAGCAACGCAAAATAACGTCCGATATAATGAAATATATTGAAGAAAACTATAACCGCGATATATCGCTGACCGATATTTCAGAATATTTTTGCATATCTGCAGGACATATAAGCCGAATTTTCAAAAGAGATATTGGCATAGGCTTTAAAGAGCATTTGGATAATATAAGAATTGAAGAAGCTAAAAAACTTCTTTCAACCACCTCAATTACCATAAACCGAATTGCCGAAAAGATTGGTTATAATCACGCACGCTCATTTATCAGAACATTTAAAAACAGAACCGGATACTCTCCTAAGGAGTACAGAGAAAAAAATATGTAGATAATTTTTATGCTTTACAGAATTAAATTATCTGTTTAAAAGCAACAAGCCGCAAGTTCTTGCTGCAAGCATTTACAGCCACTATTTAATTCAATTGTTTTAGCAAAGCATCAGACACCATCCGGCGCAAAATATGTGAGAAAAAGACCATTGTTTTTGGAGTTAAGTTTTAAATATTAAGCAAAATGAGGCTGTCTTAATAATCATTTTTAATGAATATTGAGACAGCCTCATTTTAATTTGCCTGCATATTTTTAATATATTGTCTTGGTGTAATTTTAAAAACTCTTTTAAAGCACTGTATGACCATATGGATTCGGTAAAGGCTTTGGTGTCGCTTACAGGTGCAAAAACCTTTATCGGAAAGGATGACACTCCGTTGCTTAAAGGAGAAATATTCCATTATCCTCTATGATAACGGGATGTTGGCCTGAAAAGCACGGGGTTATTAATAATACTTATGATGAGATAGACAAAAAACCGCATTGGAAGTTTGAACATAAAAATGTTAAATGTAACGACCTTTTAGATGCCTGTAAGCAATCGGGCTTAAAAACCGCCTCGGTTGGCTGGCCTGTTTCGGGCAATCACCCAAGTGTTGATTACCTTGTAAACGAATGCTGGCCCGAGCCTTCGGGAGATATTGACGATTACAGAAAAGCTTACCTTAAAAGCGGAACTCCCAAATGGCTGTTTGATGAGATGGTTGAACCGATTTTAGAAACACGAGTTGGAAGAAAGCAGCCTGAAAGCAGTTATTTTCTTGCAAAAATAAGTACCGATATTATTCAAAAATATAAACCTGACATATTGGTTGTTCATCCGAGTGTGGTAGATAGTTTTCGGCATAAAAACGGTGTTTTTAACGATAAAATATATAATGCTCTGGATTGCTGTGACGATATTTTGGGTATGCTTATTAATGCGGCAAAAGCGGCAGGTACATTTGAACAAACAAATTTTGTAGTTACCGCAGACCACGGACATCTTAATGCAACAAGAAAAATAAACGTTAATTGTCTTTTGGCGCAGAATGGACTTATTAATATCTCAAAAAACGGACAGGTCAAAAGCTGGGATGCGTTTTGCTTTCCCATGGGTGGTATGAGTGCATATATAAAGCTGAAGGATTCATCCGATAAGGAGCTTTATAACAGAGTATATAATTTATTAACCGAAAAGTGTTCCGAAGGCTTATGGGGTTTTTCGCAGGTATTTACCCGAGAAGAATGCAAAAAAATGCATTTAGACGGAGATTTTAGTTTTGTAATAGAAACAGACGGATATACAAAATTCGGTACAGATTGGTTAGAACCGGCTGTAGTTCCTATGCCGTTTAGTATAACCGGACCCGTAAGAGGCGACCACGGCTTTCATCCTGATAAAGGACCAAGACCTCCGTTTATTGCCTGCGGTCCCGAAATTAAAAAGGGTGCAATCTTAGATAATGCCGAACTTATAGACGGTGCACCCACTTATGCAAAAATTCTTGGAATTGACCTGCCGGATGCAGACGGCAGAGCACTGTCAGAGTTATTGACTGTTTAGTCATATTGAGTGTTCTTGCTAAATATGCCTGAACAAATGCTAGTATTTTATTCGTTTTACACTTACAAATAAGCAAAGTAATAAAAGATTTTTGTATAAAATAATAAATATCCACCCTGACAAGTGGATATTTATTATTTTTTAAGTTTTATAATCAGTATAGCTTTGTAAATTCAAATGTTTCATCAATGCCAAGCTTTTTTAAGGCTGCATCTTTTCTGTCTGCAATATCTTTATCCAGACGGTCAAAATAGTTGTTGCCCTCTGCATCAATATCAACGATAAACGGTCCTAAATCGTTTAATTTAAAGAACCAGGCTGCCTCTATTCTTCCTAATTCGTCGTAAAGATACACATCCTGTACTTCTATCGAATCAATCCAGAGATTAGGACTTACAGAGCGCGGCGAAACGTGAACACATTTCTTTTTTTTCATCATTTTTGCTGTTTTTTCGCCCATAGTTGTTTTGCCGACAATCATTTTTAAGTTCCATTCATCTACGCTTTTTGCTCCCCATTTTTCAAAGCGTATGCTTGATGTCGGCATAAACGAAACCAAACGCCACTTTCCATCCTCTTTAACTACAATAGGCCCGTTATGTATTAAAATATTTCTGTCTTTTGTGTCAAACGGTAAAACATTCTTCTCATCAAAAATGTATTTCTGAAGTCTTGAACGACAAGTAAAGCACTCTCCGCTTATATAAACAGTATCACCCAGTTTAAGCTTTGAAACATCTTCATTGGTTAAAGGTGATGTTAAATGATATTCTGCCATATATATCCTCCTATCTGTCGCCAAACCAGTTGGGACTTGTCATTTTTCTTAACGTTCCGTCTGCATCTATTCTGGCAGACGCACGGCGTGCAACCATACAGTTTGTACTTGTTGCACAGGCAATTCCCGCAATGTGAGTATAGGCATATTCAACATTAACCGCAAGCACAGATGTGCTTCCTCCTGCGCCTAAAATGCCTATCCCCAGACTGTTTATAGCCTCGTATAAATCTTCTTCGATTTTTGCAAACATAGGGTCGGGATGCTTAGAACCGACTGTTCTTAAGCACGCTGCCTCTTTTGCTAAGTTAGCGGCTACGTTCGCTGTTCCGCCGATACCAATACCCAAAACAGACGGAGGACAAACCGCACCTGCTCTTGCTGATGCAACAAAGCTGTCAAGCACAAACTTTTCTATACCTTTTATGCCGTCTGCAAATGCAACTATTCTGTGTCTTGTGCCGCCAAAGCATTCGCTTCCGCCGCCTTTGGCTGCATATGACATTTCTATAAAATCGCCGTCTACAAACTGATATGTAAAATCAGGAATATTCATACCGATATTATTTCCCGGGTCATAACCGGTCAGCGGATGCTTCATAGTTGCACGCAAATATCCAAGCTCTGTTGCCCTTGCAACAGCTCTGCGTGCGGCATTTTCAAGCTCTACAAAGCCGCCCTCAAGCTCGCATTGGTTGCCTACTTTAAAATAAAATATCGGCCATCCGGTATCAACGCAAAGCGGATTTTCTCTCACCTTTGACATTTCCATGCTTTCAAGAGTTGCTTTTAATCCTTTTTGCGCATCTGGGTTTTCTTCTCGTTCTATCGCCTTTATAAACGCATCTTTTACGTCAGGAGATATTTCTGTTGCTCCCCGTTTGATGGTTTCAAAAAGAGCTTGTTCGTATATTTCTGTTTTAATCACAAAGTTTCACCTCTACCTTTCGTCTGATTCTTCGACTTTTTTCATATCAATTCCGTTCATATTATCAAGCACAAACTGCACGCAGGTATCGCTGCCGATTGCAAAAGCATCTTCATCAATTAAGAAGTCATTGTTGTGAGGAAGTGTTACACAGCCTTTTTCTTCGTTGCGTGTACCTAAGCGAATAAATACACCCGGCTTTTTGGTAAGATACTGCGAAAAATCTTCACTGCTCAACTTTTCGGGCATTTTCTGAAGACCTGCAGCTACTTTTTCGGCACTTTTTAAAGCAAGCTGCGATATGTAAGGATTATTATAAACCACATATGTTTTTAGCGAAGTATCTAAAACTGCCTCTACACCCGTTTCGCCGGCGGTATTTTTTGCGATTTCTTCAATTCGTTTAATAAGAAATTTATCCAGTTCCATATCAAAGGTACGGATTGTACCGAGCATATATGCATGGTCGGCAATTACATTCTGGGTTGTGCCTCCGTCAAGCTTGCCTATTGAGCATACATACTTGCTGAACGGGTTTATCTCTCTTGCAAGCATATACTGAATATTGTTATATGTTCTTATTGCCGCCGCAAGCGCATCTTTTCCTGTTTGCGGAAGAGTTGCGTGTGCCGTTGCCCCGTAAAAATCCATGCGAAAGTTTCGGCTTGATGCCATAGAAGCTCCTGAGCACACTCCAATTTTGCCGCTGTCTAACCAGTTTTCTATATGCATACCGATTATTACATCAATTTCATCCATAACTCCGCCTTTTACCAGTTCTTCTGCTCCGCTTCTTATCCCCTCTTCACTAGGCTGAAAAACAAGCATAACTCTGCACGAAAGCTTATCTTCCATTTCTTTTAATGCTTTTGCCGTTCCCAAAAGCATTGCTGTGTGTGCATCGTGACCACAAGCGTGCATCTGTCCGTCAATTTTAGATTTAAACGGTAAATCGGTCTTTTCCTGAATTAAAAGTGCATCCATATCGGCACGGATACCGATTGTAAAATGTTTTTTATCAGGATTTATAATACCTACCACACTTGACTCACCGTATTTTTCGGTGTATTCAATGCCCAGGCTTTCAAGCTCTCTTTTTACTACAGCAATGGTTTTCGGTAATTCAAAACCTATTTCAGGATATGCGTGTATTTCGTGTCTTAATGAAACTATATAGTCTTTATCTGCATACATAAATATCACTCCTTACTATATTTCGATATTTGCAAGCGGCACATGCTGCTGACATCCGTATATATCGCTGTCGGCAAGACTGCCGCTTATATTTTTTCTCGGAAAAGTTATTTTTATCGAATTTACAACTCCATAAGAAATAACATCAATCTTGTCTTCCAAAACATCATAAGCTTTTGCGATGTCTGCCTTTTTTAGCCTTTTTTCGACATATTCCATATCGTCTTTAGAATTAAAAATTAAGTCAAAGGTTATAAAAAGAGGTCCTGCATTTTTGCTTCTTAAAATTTTTGTATAATCAATTAACTTTTTCATCATTAAACCTCCTCAACAGTTATTTTCGCCGTTTCAATCAGAGAATCAACCTTTGCAAGATGGAATACCGAAAATTCGTAAACAGGCCCTACATGAATATCTGACGGCGAAAACGGAAATGCAAGATTTCCTGCTGTGGATTTTCTGCCCTCATAATCGCAATGAAGCATACGGCTTCTGACCAATGCACAAACTGTATCAGCTATTTCCTGCGTTTTGCCAACAATATCTATAATTATTCCGAGAGAGCTTTCCTCTCCGCCGTTTAATTTAAAGTGAATCTCGTAGCTGTTTGCAGGGAGTGTTTTTTTGGTGTTTTCTTTTACAAAATCTGTAACTGTTTTTGTTATTTTATCAATGTTTTTAATTGTTTCGCTGTCATAAACAGTTGCAGGACAAATGGTTCTGTAACCCGAACACTTTACGCCCTCAAGCTTTAATGTTTTTTCCTCAGCATCGTGAAAAACCGAGCCGCTTACTCTTACTGTGCGTTCATCAACCTGCTTAAATTCAGAATTTGTTAAATCGCAAACACCGTCAGGTTCGTATATCAAATACGGATTTGATTGCTCGTAAAGCGTATGTGCCGCCACTCTGTCAACTGTGCATCTGCGAATCGGATTTGCAGGACGAAGTTCAAAGTAGTCGTCATATATGTACGCCTGCATTACATCAGCAGCTGCAACCGGTTCAGAGCACATTGCACCGCACTCCATAATTTTTGCCATATGAAATGCAAGACCGGGATTATATCCGCTGTAGATACAGGGCGCTGCATAAATTGCGGTATCACATGCACGGCCGCAAATAATTACATCAACATTTTTTTTTAGCAACTCGATAATAGGTGCAATACCTATCTGACTTACAATGCGGACACTTTCTTCTATACTTTTTCTTTCAGCCGGAAATTCGCTGCTCATATCTGAAAGCTTTCCGTCATCAAATTTTTCAAGCACATAGCCGGTATCTACATCACTTAATACAGTTCCTAATTTAAAGCTTAAATTTTGCTCTTTCGCAACCTCTAATAATATTTCTTTAAGCCATTTGACGTGAACACTACTTCCTGCTCCGCCTGCCGTTCCTATTATGAAAGGAGCTTTGTGCTCAAGAGCTTTGGGAAGAGCAAGGGCAATATCCCTTTTAACTGCGCCTCTGTCTGTAAAAGATTTTCCACTACCGAGATAATACGGTCCCGGGTCGGTTGAACCGGCATCTACACCAAGATAATCAACCTTCTCTGAAAAAGCAATTTCTAACGCTTCCTCGCTGTAGCCATAACCTAAAAGTCCGTTTAACGCAACGATTTTCACAACTATCAATCCTCCAATATATTTACAAAAACTTTTTAATTAATTATAACATTCTGTTTATCCAGTTTTATTGCATTATGTCAACAAAATATTGCATTTTAGTCAAAATTGTGATAATATTTTTTCGAGGTGGTATTATTGGATTACAAAAATTTTGTACTTGAATATTACAAAAACGCATCAAACGGCATTCATATTCAAGAGGTACATAACTCTGTTGAAGCTAAAAAACTGCATTCTCACGAATATTTTCAGATATATTATATAAAAAAAGGCTCGCTTACCCACCACATAAACGACAGTAAAGCAAAGCTTGTAGTGGGCGATATGTTTATTGTGCCGCCCGGCATAAAGCACAAAATATCCGATGACGAGGATGCCGCATTTTACTCGCTGTCATTTTTGCCCGATGCGGTTACATCACATACGCACGATTCTTTGGCATCAAGCTTTTTAAATAATCAGCTGACACAAAATAATATACGCCTTAAAATTTCGCTTTCTTCTGAAGAAGCTTTAAGAGTAGAAAATATAATCAGTCAGATTTACAAAGAATTTGAAAGCAAAAAAATAGGCTATGGCGAAATCGTCAAAGCCTATATTTTAGTTCTTATTTCAATTTTTGCAAGATTATACTACGAGAGTGTTCCTGCTGCTATTAAAATTGAAGATAATAAAGATTTTATACTTCGCTGTATAGAATATATAGATAATCATTACTATCAGGACATAAATCTTGAAAGCATAGTAAGACTTTCTGCAATGTCTAAAACAAAATTCTGCAAGGTTTTTTCTGAAACAACCGGATGTTCTTTTAATACCTATTTAAATCAGCAGCGTATAAGAAAAGCAACCGAATACATAAAAAACGGATATAAAATAACTGCCATATACGGTCTTTGCGGTTATAACGATTTTTCAACCTTTTATCGTAACTTTGTTAAAATAACAGGTCTGTCGCCTACAAAATACCTTAAAGAACTGTAAAACAGATTTATTATTAAGATAATATAAAGTAAATCCTTTATCACACACAGCAGGCAATTTCATCTGCGAAGCAAATTTCATCCACAAAGTGGATTTATTCCGTCATATGACGGATCTTCCGGAAAAAAGCACTTACTCTCGTAAGTGCTTTTTTCCGGAAGATCCGAATGGTTTGGATGCATTAACTTTAACAGCATTTTAAATTCTGTAAAACTATCGTCACCCACCATACTGTAAACATATGTATACTTATAAACAAATAAACTATCCCAACTCCTCCAAGAATCCCTGTTATTAATCTTCTAAAATTATTGCTTTCTTTTTTGAATTTTAATTGTATGCCTCCATCTACAAACATGGGAACCATACATATCAATATCCATAAATAGTTGTCACATCGTGTGATACATGCCATAATTATTCCTAAAAAATAGCCAATTAAAATGCCAGTACATCTTGCGCATAGAGGAAATTGTTTTCCTTTAAAATGGAAAGACCTTTCCGGCTTTTGATGGCACATAAAAGCAATAGCAAGAAACTTTTCAAATTTCATTTAAAATTAAAAACCACTCATTCCAATAGCTGCACCAAGAATAACCGCATAAATTATATAGAAAATTACTGATATAATTACACTTACTAAAGCACCCTTACCAGCAGACTTAGCCTTTAGTGGTGTGTTTTCTTTCCATACCAAATAAAGAATTAAACCCACGATTGGAATACAAAAACCTAACAAAGCCCATCCAAAACTACTAGAATCAGCTTGATTTTGCAATGCTTTATTATCCTGCGAGCAACCACAACCAGGGCAAATTACTGCATCATCCATAATTTCCTTTCCACACTTTAAACAATACTTCATTTTAATCACCTCAAAAATAAAAATTTTGTCGACATTTGTCAGTAGTATTTTATCCTACTTTATGCTATTTGTCAATACTAAATGCGATTCTAGTATATAATTATTTTAGAGGTGACAGATATGAAACCATTAAAAGAAAAAATAAGCATAACAATTGACAGTGATATTCTTGAAAAATTGCGTGTGTTTGCCGAAAATGACGATCGTTCTTTATCTCAATATATAAATATTATTTTAAAAGAACATATAAACAAAACTATGCCGAAATCTAATTCATAATTATATAATCGAGAGATATAAAACCAGCTTTACTCAATTGTGGCAAAGCTAGTTTTATGTATAATGATTATTCTCTGACTGTCGTTGGTTCAAGTCTGGTTCAAAACCGCTTGGCATCTTACCTTTTGTTTCAAAACTGATTTTTAGCAAAAAAACAAAATTATTAATTATTCATCAGCGAGCGACTTCACGTACATAATAGATGCAAAAAGTTTTTAATGAAATCGTTCGTTTCACTCACGATGAAATCAAAGTTTTACAACTTTGATGAAATTAAATCCGTCTTTTATTCGCCGCAGGCGATTTCATCTGCGAAGCAGATT